>JAKLEJ010000168.1 GCA_022711695.1 Verrucomicrobiota bacterium
CTCGGGCGACGGCACGCCCGCGCTGAAGTGGGGCTCGACCGGCGCGTATGACGAGGACGCGGCGGGCCGGCCGATCTACGATTGGACCATCCTGGACCGGATCTTCGACACCTACCTCGAGCGGGGTGTCCGGCCCTACGCCCAGATTGGGTTCATGCCGAAGGCGCTTTCGATCAAGCCCGAGCCCTACCAGCATCGGTGGACCCCCCGGGCCGCCTACAACGAAATCTACACCGGGTGGGCGTATCCTCCCAAGGACTACGCCCGCTGGGCCGAGCTCGTCTTCCAATGGGTCAAGCATTGCGTGGAGAAATACGGCCGGGCCGAGGTGGAGTCGTGGTACTGGGAGGTGTGGAACGAGCCGAACATCGGCTACTGGCGGGGCACGCCTGCCGAGTTCCGCAAGCTCCACGATTACGCCATTGACGCGGTGCGCCGGGCGCTGCCGACGGCGCGAGTGGGCGGGGCGGACACGGCGGGCAGCGGGGGCCGGTTCACGCGCGAGTTCATCGAGCACTGCCTGCGGGGGACCAATCATGCCACGGGCCGGATCGGCACGCCGCTGGATTTTGTGTCGTTTCACGCCAAAGGCGCCCCCCTCACCACCAACGGCCATGTGCGCATGGGCCTGGCGGCGCATCTGCGCGGCATCGACGATGGATTTCGCATCGTGGCATCGTACCCGGAGCTCAAGGGCAAGCCCGTGATCATCGGGGAGTCCGACCCCGAGGGATGCGCGGCCTGCCAGGGGTCCGCGCTGGCCTACCGCAACGGCACGATGTACTCCAGCTACACCGCCGCCAGCTTCCCCCGCATCCATGACCTGGCCGCCCTGCATGGCGTGAACCTCGAGGGCGCCCTCACCTGGGCTTTCGAGTTCGAGGACCAGCCCTTCTTCGCCGGCTTTCGCTCCCTGGCCAGCAACGGCATCGACAAGCCCGTCCTGAATGTCTTCCGCATGTTCAGCAGGATGGGCGGACGGCGGCTCCCCGCCCGAAGCGACGCGGCGGCGCCCCTGGAAGAAATCCTCCGCCGGGGCGTGCGCGCCCGGCCCGACGTGGGCGCGTTTGCCAGCGGCGATGGCAGGAGGGTGGCGGTGCTGGTGTGGCATTATCACGACGACGATGTGCCAGGCCCCGAGGCGGCAGTCGCTCTCGCCTTCGAGGGCCTGCCCTTTGCCGACGGACAAGCCGCCCTGCGGCATTACCGCATCGACGAAGATCACAGCAACGCCTTCAGTTTTTGGAAACGAATGGGATCGCCGCAGGCCCCCACGGCCGAGCAATACGCCCAACTGGTCGCGGCAGGCAAGCTGGCCGCGCTGGGACCGGCGGGAACCGTGCCTGTGGACAAGGGGTCTGCGGTGATCCAATTCCCGCTTCCGCGCCAGGGGGTCTCCCTGCTTGTCCTCGAATGAACAATCCCACCGAACCGTCCGCCGGCCGCGCCGATGCCCCGGCCGCCCCGCCTCAACCCGACGCCCTGGCCGCCGCGCCTGCGGGCGGTCTGCGTCAACGCCTGGCCTCGATCGACGCTTACCGGGGTCTGGTCATGCTGCTGATGATGGGCGAGGCGCTGGAGCTGGCCCGCGTCTCGAAGGCAGTTCCGGAAAGCGCCTTCTGGAAGTTCCTCGCCTGGCATCAATCGCATGTCGCCTGGGTGGGATGCTCGCTGCACGATCTGATCCAGCCGTCCTTCTCCTTTCTGGTCGGGGTGGCCCTGCCGTTTTCGCTGGCGCGTCGGGCGGCCGAGGGCCAGCCGCAATGGCGACGGACTCTGCACGCCTTCTGGCGGGCGCTGGCGCTGGTCTTGTTGGGGGTCTTCCTGCGTTCGATCGGCCGGTCCCAGACTTATTGGACTTTCGAAGACACACTCACCCAGATCGGGCTTGGCTACGGTTTTCTGTATCTTGTCGGCCTGCGCTCTGTACGTGCGCAGTGGGCCGTGTTTGCAGTCCTCCTGGCGGGCTACTGGGCGGCGTTTGCGCTTTATCCCCTGCCCGGCCCGGATTTCGACTGGAGCAAGACCGGGGTCGCAGCCGACTGGGCCGGCAACGTCGGCGGCTTCGCCGCGCACTGGAACAAGAACGCCAACCTGGCCTGGGCCTTCGACACCTGGTTCATGAACCTGTTTCCGCGCGAGCGCGCGTTCGCCAACAACGGCGGCGGTTACTCGACCCTGAGCTTCATCCCGACGCTGGCGACCATGATCCTGGGCTTGATCGCCGGTGGCGTGCTGCGCAGCGAGCGAAAGCCGCTGGCCCGGGCGCGCTGGCTGGCTGTGGCCGGTTTGGCCGCCCTGGGGACCGGATGGCTCCTGGGGGCCGTGGGCCTCTGCCCCGTGGTCAAACGCATCTGGACGCCGAGCTGGACGCTCTTTAGCGGCGGCTGGTGTTTCCTGCTGCTGGCCGGATTCTACCTGGTCATGGACGTGTGGAACCGCCGTGGCTGGGCCTTCGGCCTGGTGGTGGTGGGCATGAACTCGATCGCGGCTTACCTGATCGCGCACCTGTTCGAGCATTTCATCCGGAGCGCGTTGCCCCGACATTTGGGGCAGGGATGGTACACGTTTGCGGGAGAGCCTTTCGAGCCTTTGCTCCTGGGCCTGGGCGTCCTGGCAGTCGAATGGCTGCTCCTCTATTGGATGTACCGCCGGAAGATCTTCCTGCGAATCTGAGGTGGACGCCGCCGCCCAGAAGCGCCCTACGGAGCCGGCGGTCCGTTCAGCAGCAGGTCGTGAGGTTGTTTCGTCCCCGCGTTGGGCCCCGATTCGGCGCCGCCGGAGGCGAGTTTGACGCCCATCCGCGCGAAGAGAAAACGCCAGAGCCAGGCCTGGGCGGGCGAACGCGGATCGCATTCCATGGCTGAGACCGCCACCGTTCCGCGACCGGAAGGCAACGTCACCAATGCCGCTCCCGGAGGCTTCCCCAGCGCCTCGTAAAGGACGATTGCCGCGCACTTGGCGTTCTCGGGGGCGTTGTTGAAGAGGGACCAGTCCGTGGGGCTGGCTTGCAGCAAAACCTGTCCCCGCGCGACCAGCGGGCCGTCGAGCCCGCACTGGAGTATCTGGGGCGCCGCGGCGTGGGAAGCGAAATACAGGTTCGTCAGGCCCAGGCCGGCAGTCCACGGATGCGGCTGGGCGGGCGCGAGCGCCGTCGCCCGGCGAACCGTCAATGTGACCGCCGCAGGCAGGAGGCGGCTCACGGGGCCGGGGATGTCCCCAGGCCGGCGGATCATGACCAGCACGATGCCCTCATTCGATAACGCCGCTGCGGCGGCTCGTGCGGCCGCCGCTGCCGCTGAGTCGTTCAACGTCGAGGCGTCCACGACCACGAAAGCCGGGTTGGCGACGTTGGTCAGACCGCGCAGCGGAACTCCCAGGGCGGCCAGGCATCGGGAGAGCTCGCCATCGGGGTCGCCCGCGAAGACCGCGTGCTCGATGACCGCCGAGTTGGCGAGCGTCGGGGCCGGTGTCGAGCGGTCGATCGCCGGCGGGCGGTCCCAGGGACACGGTTGGGGTTGGCCGGGGGCCTGGGCCGCCTTCTGCGCCTCGAACAGGGGCAGCGGTTTGTAGAGGGGCAGGCCGGGGTCCCAGCCGGGGTTCAGCGTGCAGACATACGGCGGGATCCGCTCGGGTTGCACCCCAGGCTTTCCTTCCTCGAACGGCTTGCACCAGACGCCGTCGGCCGCATTGGGCAGGCGCGAGAAATCCCGGTAGCCGAGGTTCAAGTGTTCGAGTCCGAACCAGGCCGTTTCAGCGGGCGAGAAGAAGGCCAGCCGGGGCCGCGCCAGCTTCACGACGTTTTGATACAGATCGATGGCCAGGGCTTCATTGCGGCCGAGATAGTTCTCGAAGGCGCGCGGGCCGTTGAACTGGGCCAGTTGATCCGGCCGGGCGTAGTACGTGCCGCCCGATTCGCCCACCATCAGCGGCTTGGCCGGAGCCGCCGGAAGCCACTCCGGCCGCGGCAGGCCGTGCCCGAAGTGTTTGTTCCACACCGGCATGGTCCCGCGCAGATCTTCGTCGCCATCGCACGAATACCAGTCGCGGGTGGGGTCCAGGGCGCGGCTGCGCGTTCCCAGGTCGGCCAGTCGGCGATACCAGAGATCGGTCTGTTCGCGGGTGATGGCCGGGTCGTATATGAAGGTGGCGAACAACTCGTTGCCCCAGCTCCACCCGAACACGCTCGGATGGTTGCGGTCGCGCAAGACCAGGCCGTCGTAGTGGCGCGCAAAGCGGTCCCAGGCGACCGGGGCCTCGAAGTTGAGCTGCAGCGAGCTGCCAAAGAGCGCGGTTTCGTCGAGCACCAGCAGGCCCATTTCGTCAGCCAAATCCAGGTAGTGGCGCGGATGCGGCTGGGCGTGAGGCCGGACGGCATTGCCATGCATGTCCTTGATCATCCGGTACCACGCCCACGCGTAACGACGCGAGTTGACGAACGGGCCGAACGGATGCAGCAAGTCGCCGAACATCGTCAGCTTCTCTCCGTTGAGCAGGAAGTCCTTCCCGAGGATCTTGAATTGACGCCAGCCGAAGCGGGTGAGGCTCCGGTCCAGCTCCCGACCTCCGCCCTCCACAGTCAGGACCAGCCCGTAGAGATTGGGCTGATCCGGCGACCACAAGCGGAGGCGACCGGCGGGGTTCACGCTCAGGGTGACGAGTCGGGTTTCGCCGGGCTTCAGGGTGGCAGGCGGCGAGGCCAGGCTGATCGCCGGCGGGTCGAGGCGCCACTTGGGTTCGGGAGCATCGAGAACGTTCGTCCCGGCCAGGTTCACCCATGGCTGGGCGGCGGCGCGGACGGAAAGCGTCAGCTCCCGCGGCGAGTCGTTGCGCAAGGTGACTTCCGCCTCCAGGAGGTCGCGGTCCACCCATGGTTTTACAAACACGTCCGTAACGCGCGCCGCCGGAAGTCCCAGCAGGAACACGTCCTGCCAGATGCCGGCGAGGTTATCGGTGTTCGAGCCGGGCGGGTAAGGCGCGCGCATGTGCTTGTAGCGGGCGCTGCGCTGGTCGAAGAGCCGCAGGCTTCGCACCCCCACCAGCAATTCGTTGTCGGCCTCGCGTCGCACCAGCGGGGTGATGTCCAACTCGAACGGCAGATAGCGGTCGAAGTGGGCTCCCGCTTTCACGCCGTTGACGAACACCTGGGCGTCGCCGCCCACGGCCTCGAAATGCAGAACCACGCGGCGCTCGCCCCAGGAGGAAGGCACGCGGAACGCGCGCCGCAGCCAGCCCATTTCCACGCCGTCCCAGCGGGCGGGGTAGCTCGGGTAATACACCGAACTGGGCCAGTAAGGATGCGCGCTGCCTTCGCCGACGTCCCGCCCCGCCCCCCAGGTGTTCACGTTCCAAGGCGAGGGAATCTTGATGGGCGTGGTCTCCCACCGGTCGGCGGCCGGCCCGGGCAGGTCCGGCGCCACGCCCGTGCCGCGTCGCCAGTCTTTGGGAAGGGGCGCAGGCTGAAACTGCCAGAGCCCGTTCAGGCAGACCTCCTGACGCCAGGGCTGTTCGACGGGCTTCACCCATCCCTCGGCGGGGGCGAAATCCCGGGCAAACTCGATGCGTTCGGAAGCAGCGCCTTGTGCGGCGGAAACCACCGCCGTCACCGCCACACTCAGCGCAAGCCGGAGCTGGGGCCGGACAGTCCATCGGCGATGCTCCGCGGGTTTCAACGCTGTCATCCGCCGCAGGATGAGGGAGGGGGCGAAGCCCGTCAACGGGTCCCGGGGAGAGGCTCCTGGAGCAGGCGCGCGCACATGTTCACGAGGTCCTTGTAGGCTTCGGCGAAGGCCGCCAGGTTGACCTCATCCATGGCCTCGCCCGCGTAGGCTTCGATCACTGCCATGCGGCTCAGGATCAGGGGCAGGTCGTCTTCGGTGATGTTCTTCGGATCGGGGAAGCCGTCCTCGTTCAGGTCCTCGATCAGGTCCTTGCGTTCGTTCGCAGGCAGGTCGGGATTGTTGATGGCCTGGAGCCAGATCGCTTCGGCCCCAACGTCGGCCCCAACCAGGCTCAGGGCCTCGCGGGCCATGGGATCTTTGGGCGCGGGCTTGCCGCGCCGCACGGGAGCGGCTTTGGGCGCGGGCGGCGGGGCGGCCGCAGGAACAGCCGCCGCCGGGCTTGGAGTTGTCGCAGGTTGAGGCGCTTCCGCGGCAGGAACAGGCTTTGGCTCCGGCGGCGGCGCCTCCGCCGGCGCGGGCGCGGCCACATTCCAGACTCTTTCCACCGCGACGGCCTGTGCCGCTTTCTCGCGCTCAAGGAGGGCCTCCGCGGCGGCCTGGCGCCCGGCCTGGCGGGCAGAAAGAAAAGCGATAGCCACGGCCAACACGGCCACCACCAGGAACAGAGGATAAAGCAGGCGCTTCATGTTCTCAGCCTTGCGCCGCCGGTCAAGCCGGCGCCGATCCCGATACAGACAGTCTAGCCTTTCGCCGACATCCAGTCACCTTGAAATTGGCACGGCTCCGAGAGACGGCCGTCGCGTCGCGATCCGGGCCCGGCGTCAGGACGTCCCTCAGCCTTTGAGGCTGAACTGCGGGATTTTCAACAGCTCGCCGTTCTTCAGGGCGGACTGATGAGCCACAATGCCAGCCGCAGTCATGTTCAGGGCCATGCCCACATCCACCAGCGGCTGGCGGTTTTCGAGAATGGCCATGACGAACTCGTTCATCAGGTAACCATGGGATCCGCCGTGGCCGCCGCCCTCGACCTTGGGCGGCAGGGGCGGACGCTTGGTGTTGGGGAGTTTCTTCTCGAGGCCCTCGTAACGGCCGTAGAAAGAGCCGCGCTGGCCCCGGACCCGCCCGCGTTCGCCGGAGTCGCCGGGCGTGTCCCAGCTTACGGCCATGCGCGCGGAGCCGCCTTCGCTGGTGCGGAAGAGGGCGATCTCGGTGCCGAAGGGATTCCGATACCGGTTGTTCTCCGGGCGCAGATGGGGGATGGCGCTGGGCATGCCGAGACAGGACACCTCGGTAAAGCTGCCCCCGCTCACGCCGGAGTAATAGGCGTTGGAATGAGTGGGGTACCATTGGGGCGGGAGGCCGACCCGCCAATCCTTGTAGGAAGGGATGGGCTCGGCCATGTAATGGTAATACTCGCCCTCGGCATAGACCAGCTTGCCCAGCCCGCCGGCCCGGTAGATCTCGCGCATGGCGTGGAGGTCTTCGTGGAAGCACGAGGTTTCGAACATCATGTACTTGAGGCCGCTTTTCCGGACGGCTTCGAGGACCTGCTGCGCGTCCTCCAGCGATCCGAACACCGCGGGCACCGCCGTGGCCACGTGCTTGCCGTGCTTGAGGACCTCGAGGCAGTGGCGCGCGTGACTGGGAGCGTCGGTGGCCACAAACACCGCCTCGATGCGGTCGTTCT
>JAKLEJ010000169.1 GCA_022711695.1 Verrucomicrobiota bacterium
CTGCCCCAAAGGGTTGCCGGCATCCTCCGCCAGCCCCAGCAATTCATCCAGTCGTTTTCGGCTTTGATCGGTCGCCCCTTCCAATCGGAGCCAGGCCGGGAGCGTGAAATCGATCGTGTCGCCAGCCAGCGAGCCGGCCCGCTGGAGGGATTCCGCCTCCTCGAGCGCGTCGCGCGCCTCTCCCGGCCGGCGCAATCGGCGGCAAGCCTCGGCCAGGTCCACCAGCACCCGGGCCACAAGGTAGGCGTGCGTCTCGCGTCGCTCCACATTCCAGGACAAGGCCTGCAAGGCCAGCCGCGCTTCGCCCGGTCTGCCGCTGAGCGAGGCAAGGCAGGCCCGGTAATGAGCGAAGATGAATCGTTCGAGGGGATCCACCGAAGGGCATTCCTCGAGGATCATCGTCCCGGCGCACACGCAGGATTCCATGGACCGCAGGGCCGGGGCCAGGCCCGCCGCGCAACGATAGATCATCAGGAACTGGTTGATGACCAGCAGCCGCCAGGGCCCCCGGCGAGCCAGGCGTTTGAGCTGGGCCATGGCAACGGGCGCGTGGCCCGCCCGGGCGTAGATGCTGCTCGCGGTGACGCAATGCTGGCTGGAGTCGGCCCGTTCCGGATCGAGCGGCCCGAGGGCCTCGAGTTCCAGCCGCGCCTGCTGAAAACGCCCCTCGCGGAAGCGCTGGAGCGCCCTGGCATAGGGATCCACTTTGACGCAGTCGCCCAACCGCTGTCGTCTGACGAGATGCCAACCGGTGACCTCGGGGCGTGTCGGATCGCTCAGGCAAAGCGCCAGGCCCCTGGCCTGGTCGGTGAGCGTGTCCCAATCCGCGCTGTACCAGCCTCGCTGGCTGTAATGTCGGCGCACGAACTCGCCCCGGGCCCGGGCGCGTCCTTGCGAAGGCGGCTGATCGACGGCCGCGAGGATGTCCGCTTCCCCGATGCCGTCCATCAGATGGGCACGGTGTCCGGCGGCCTCCAGTTTCGAGAGCAGACCGTCGGGCCCGATCTGGCCGAGGCGGATGTCGAGTTCGATGAGCTCCTTGCGCAGGCTCCAGAGCCGGCAAAACCGATCGACGCCGATCCCACCGGCGGCCAGCGCGGACTTCAGCCGGTTGTGCAGCGCGGGCCACCAGCCCGGGGACACCAGCAGGCTCTCCAGATCGATGGGCCGGTTGGCAAGGCCCGTGAGAAAGGAACCTTTCAGGTTGCGCAGCGCTTCGTTCAAGCGGCCGAGCTCCTCCTCCGTGAACCCGCGCTGCCGGATGTGTCTCAGGAAGAGTTCCCGCTTCAACGTCCAATCGAGACCCAACGGCGGCTGGAGTCCGGGGCTGGACAGCGCGTCCAGCGTCTGCCTCCATTCCTGGCAGGCCCGGGGCGCCCATTCCGGGAGGGCGGGGTGACCCAGGTGCTCCTCGGTCATGGCCAGCAGATGCCGCTGGATGCCCAGCGCGGTGAGGGGCTTACCCCGCTTGGCCTTTACTTCCGCGACGCAGGAGAGGTCGGCGTTGAAAGTCCGCAGCGCCGCCACGGGATCGGCCAGCTCGACGTCGTCGCCGGGCCGCAGGCCGGCCTCGATCAGCGTCACCACCAGGGACGTCGTCGCCAGTCTCAGCCAACCGGCGCGCGGCGAAATCAGCCGGTCTCCGCAGATGAGGTGGGTGCGTTTCCAGCCTTCGCCGGCGAGGCGCTCGTCGATGTCGTGATAGATGGGCCGTCTGCCGCCGGTCTCCCGGGAGGCGACGCACGATAGGAAGGTGGCTCTCGGGGAGAGCACATACTCCATGCCCAGCGCCCATGGATTGAACCCGCCGGCGCCGGAGTAAACAATGCGCGAGACCAGGTGGGGAATGAGCTGAACGGCCATTGCGCGCAAGTCGCCTCGATGGCCGTAGTTCTCGTGGTAGCCCCAGGTGCTGCCCGCGCCGGTTTGGTCCACGTTGGTCCGGAAGGCGATGACGCGCGCCCCCTTCGACTCGCCGTTCAGGCGCTCGAGCGCCTGGAGGATGATGCGTTCGCCGGCGCGCTCGTAGCGCACCACGTCCCAGGGATTGTCCACCTCGGGAGTGGTGATCTCGAGATGGTTGCGATCCACATAAAACCTGCACCCGTTCTGGAGAAACAAACTGCCGCCCCCGGGGTCGCCGAGAGCGGGCAGCGTTCTTTGCGCGAGGGCGAAGACCGCGCGCGCCGAGGCCTCGTTCTGCTCGGGAGAGCCCTGGCCACCCAGTGTGGCCAGGGCCGTCTCCGCCTCCACCCCCATGATACTCCCACCCACCCGCTACTCCCCGCTGTTCTGCCGCGCAGCCCGCAAAAACTCCCGGGTGTCGCGCGACAGGCTCGACGCCAGGAGCGTCTCGACGTCCGCCGGCAGGCGGTCGGCCCCCGGCGGAGGCTCGGCTGGGGCCTCGGGCGCGCCGGTCTCCGTCAGCTCGAACCGCGGCCTGGCGCTGTCCCAGCGCCCCGGCCCGGGCATGCCCCAGCGTCCCTCGATCTGCGCGGGCGGCCCGCTGTCGGGCGTTCGCTCACGGTCGAGCTGGCCCGTCAGCGGCTCCTGACGTGTCGTTGGTATGAGGTTGTCTAACATGTTGTTTTTTTCCTTTCTTGGTTGAATCCCATCCTGGTGAGGTACCGCATGGCAAACTCGTTGTTCCTCAGCGCCTGAAGCCCAGGGCCCACGTCTCGGGCGGCCGCGGAGAGAACCCGCAGCGCCTCGCACAACTTACCGGGCGATGGGGCCGCGCTGAAGGCGGTTTCGGCGACGGCGGTCAGCCGGGTGTGGTGCTCGCAAAGGCCAAACCGGATGGAGCGGCGCGTCCAGGCCGCCGTCAGCATCCTCGCGGAGATGGCCTGGAGCGAGGCCGGCGCGCAGTCGCCGCAATCGGCCAGCGGCGTCCGCAGGCGCACCTCGCCTTTCTCCTCGCGGATCCACACCGCCGGCGTCCCTGTCTGTCCGGGCCGGAGCATGCGCTCATCCTCCGCCCACACCCGGCCCGGCCAGCCGCACTGCTCCAGGCTGAGCCGGAGGGCGTCCGAAAGGCGCGCCGGGGCCGCGGCGGCGCCGTCCGATTTGGGCGGCAGGGGGACCCGCTCCAGCGCGATCACCTGGGCCAGATGCAGCCCGTCGCAGGCTTGCTCGAAACGCCTGCCCAGTTGCCCCGCTTCGCCCAGGCTCAAATCCGCGCACAGCACCAGCGTGGCATCGTTCGCCAGCGCGAACTTCAGCGGCGACCGGATCTTGGAGTTCCAGCGCAGCAATTCCGGCAATCGGTCCGCCAGCCACCCGGCCGGATCGGTGCGTGTGGCCACAGGCACGCGCAGGGCCAGCCAGGCGCCGTCCAGCCTGAGCAGGGCGCTGCGGGAATGATCGGAGCCCAGGCTGACCTGCCACAAACCCGCCCCGGCGCGCCGGTGCCGCCGCCGGGTTCGTGCGAGCAGGGTCTGAAGCAGCAGGTGGGGAGCGGGAGAGTTCATGGGGGCGGGAGGAAGTTGGGTTGGGGCGGGGAGCCGGCCGGGCCGGCCCGCAGAACGGGCTGGGCCGGGTCGGGCGCCAGCGAGCGAGCCGCTGGAGGAGCTGGGCTCGCCGCCGCCGTCCACATGAAGGCCGGGTCCGCGCACGAGGGCATCTGCTCACGAGGGCATCCGGGAGGCAAGAATGAAACACCACAATATATTCTATTCATGGTTAAATATTCTCACGCGGCGTTTGGGCTTGCCCGGCGCGGCGGGCGGATCATGCTGCGCTCATGAAATCGGACATCGCCTACACGCGCCTGGCCATCGCCGCGGCAAGACTGAGCAGCGAGGGCAAAACCCAGAAGGAGATCGCGGATCGGCTGCGGCAGTCCCAGCCGGCGGTGTCCCGGCTGCTCGCTTACGCCGTCGAAGAGCGTTTTCTCAGCCGCGGCCCGGCGCTCCTGCGCTGCAACATCTCCGACGAGGACTACCACGCGGCGGAGATCGAGCATTTCTACAGCGACAAGCTGACCCTCACGCTCCGGAACCTCTGCCGGCGCGGCATCCACCTGGAAGCCAGGGTCATCCCCGAGGCTCTGGACGATTTCTCGTACCAGGCGGCGGGGCGGCTGGTGGAGCTGCTGCCGCTGGCCCACCGCATTGGAGTCATGTGGGGACGCACCATCCACCAGGTGCTGGAGGATGCCCGGGCGCGATGGGACGCGCTGGCCGGCCTGAAAGGCTGGCGGCCCAAGTGCATCCCGCTCTGCGGCGACCCGATCTTCTTGATGAACGATCTGCGCGAAGAACATTCCGCCTCGCGGCTGGCGGCCCGGCTCAACCAGGCCATCGATCCCAGCCGCGCCGAGAGCCTGCCCTGTCTCACGGGCGTGCCAGCCTACCTGGCCGCCTCGCCGGCGGGCGGCTCGAACTCCGGATGGGAAGGCTTCTTTCAACGGATCCCGGGCTACGTGCGGATCTTCGGCGGCCGGGAGGCTTCGGAGAAGCCCATGGTGGACGAGGTGGACGCGCTCATCACCGGGGTCGGAATCATCGTCGAGGGCAAGGAAAAGGCGGACAAGACCACGGGAGACTTCATCGCCGAGCGCCTCAAGCAGGAGGCCCTGGACAAGGCGACCATGAGCCGGCTGTTCTATGGCGATATTGGGGGCCTTTTGATCGCCCGCGAGAACCTTGCCAGCAGGGACCAAAGCCTGGTCGAGTACCTGAACGCGGGTTGGACGGGCATTCGCGAGAAGCACCTGGCCGCCGTGGCGCGAAAGGCCAAGCCGATGGGCAGTCCCGGAGTTATTGTCATCGCCAAGGGCGCGGCCAAGGCCCGCATGGTGGCCGAGATCATCCGGCGCGGCTTCGTCAACCAGCTCGTGGTGGACGCCAGCCTGGCCCGGGCCTTGCGCGCCCTCGCCAAAGGCGGCGGCTGACAGGACGGGCTTCGGCCTCACCGCCGACAAGCGCGCCTCCCCCGCGCGAAGCCGGCGCCCTGTTCACGCTGCGGGCGAGCAGCGACTGCGGGAACGGCAGCGGCGGCTGTCGCCTCACGGCCTATGGGATGCATGAGGCCGACGCCTGGAAGCTGTGCCCGCCAATGGTTGCGGGCCAAAGGGTGGACCGCACGGGTTTGGGCGGCATGGCGAGCGGCCGCTTTGTCCTTCTAACGACCACCGACCTGACCATCCCCACGGCATTCTGGGCTCCGTCTTGGAGCAACCAGTTCGATGCCTTTGGCGCGTTCGATGACGCGAGTGAGGTCAGTCTCGTCGAAGCCCAGCGTTATTTCAGGGTGCGCGTCCAGTAAGAGCCCATTGGGTGCAGGACCGGAATTCCTCGCAAGGCTGACTGGTTTAGTCGTTGTCGGCCAGGGCCTTGACTGCCCACTCGGGATAGGGAACGTCCGGCCCTTTCATGGCCCGCCAGAGAATCCGGTTGAACAGGTCCTCGGGGCAGCGGTCCACTTCATCCAGGGGAAGGCTGGCCGAGACGATCGCATCCTGGCGGAGCCCGGGATGGCGGATCTTGTCCGGCTCGGGGTTGATCTGGTCAAGCGGCACACGGTTCGGCACACTGACGAAGGGCGTGAAATCGGGGGTGTCGGTGAAGCAGTCGCTCATGGAATTGGCCGCGGCGTCCATCTGGTTCATGGCAGGCAGGCCGAGGATCAGCTCGATGGTTCGGACGAGGCTGAGCTGATTGTAGCGGGTGCTGATGGTCTGGCCCCGTTTGGTGTAGGGGCTGGCCACGTAGCAGGTGGTGCGGTAGCCGCTGACGTGGTCCCAGCCGGCCTGGGGATCGTCCTCGATCGCGAAGATGCACGTCTCAGGCCAGAACTTGCTGCGGCTGACGGCTTCGACGACCCTGCCCAAAGCCAGGTCGTTATCGGCCACCTGGGCGCCCGGCGTGGGCGATTTGCCCCGGGTGCCGCCGGTGTGGTCGTTGGGCAAAAACAGGATGATCAGGTTTGGGAATCCCCCCTCGTCTTCGAACCGGCGGAGTTCCTCGATGAAGTGGGCGGCGCGCATCACGTCCGGCACGTTCAGGTCCCAGCCGACCGTATTGGTGGGGCTGTATTTGCGGAGGGATTCGATGCCCGGCCTGGACGCCAGGCGGGTGCGGTTGGCGCCGGTCTTGAAATCGTTGTAGAAGTCCTTCCAGGTGGGCGGGTCCTTGTGGGCTTTCTTGTCCCGCCAGTGGGCTTCGGAGATCATCCACTCGCCATAATTGCGGAACGTCTTTCCGTGCGCCAGCGCGTTATCCCAGATGAAGCCCGAGGAAGCCCACGCCAAGGCGTCGAGCCCGTCTTCGACCTTGCCGCCGGGGTAGCTCCGCGGCCAATCGGCGGTGAGCTGCCGCTCGACGTATTCGTTGGCGATGCCGCTGTCGGTCCACTGGTGGCCGTCGGCGCTCTGCACACCGGCGCAATAAGTGTTGTCCAGCAGCACAAACTCCCGGGCGATCTTGTGCTGGTTGGGAGTGTACTTCTCGCCGAAGGTGCAAAGGCTGGGGCGGCCATAGCCTTCCTTCATATCTCCGAGCACCTGGTCATAAGTGCGGTTTTCCTTGATGACGTAAATCACGTGCTTGAAGACGCTGGGTTCGCCGACCCGCTCCGGCACGGGCCGCGCCGGTTGGCCGGGCCGGCGAGGCAACCGGGCTTCGGCCAGGCTGGCCTGGCGCAGGTTGCTCAGCGCGACCTCGGTGAGCTTGCCCAGTTCGCTGTCGCTGGGCAGCGGGGCGATCGAGACCGTGCCATAATAGTCCTTCGACGACAGCTTGACCCGCTGATCCAGGCTGAGTTCCTTAAGGCCCCCGTGGCCCCGGATGTTGGCCACGAGCAGGTTGGTGCGCGCCGCGTCGAACACCACGGCGCCGGGGAACCAGCCCACGGGAATGAAGCCGATCGCTTTGGAGGCGTTGTCCTCGGGTTCGAATTCCACGACGGCGAGGGCGTTGTGCGTGCCGTTGCAGACGTAGAGGCGGCGCCCGGCGGGGTCGAAGGTTAGCGCGTTGGGCTGCGCCCCAAACAGATCGGCGGGCGTCTGGCGGGCCCAGATCTTCTCCACGACCTTGTCCGTGACGGTGTCGATCACGCTCAAGGTGTCGCTGCCGGCATTGGCCACCACCAGGTGTTTGCGGTCGGGGGAAAGCGCCATGCCCGAGGGATGCAGTTCCACCTGGATTTCGGTTTTGACCTTGCCGGCCGCCAGATCGATCACCGTCACCGAGCCCTCGTTCGGAATGAAACGGACCGGGTCAACCCGGACGGTCGTGCCTCGGCCGGCCGGAGCGGTGACGTCGCCTTTTGCCGGCCGGCGTCCCCCCAGGTTGCTGACATAGACCTTGTCTCCCACCAGCGCGACATCGAAGGGCGCCACCCCGGTGTCCCAGGATCGAAG
>JAKLEJ010000017.1 GCA_022711695.1 Verrucomicrobiota bacterium
CGTCGCCCCGGCCCTCGGGCCGGGGCGCGGATTGAACCTCGGCCCCACGGAGGAGAGAGGCAGTCAGCAGAATGAGTCGCCCCGGCCCTCGGGCCGGGGCGCGGATTGAAACAACCGCGAGCAGGGGCTGCGGCTTAATTTTGGTTTTGTCGCCCCGGCCCTCGGGCCGGGGCGCGGATTGAAACCAAGCCGGGACATGCTCCATTGTGAACCGATGAAGTCGCCCCGGCCCTCGGGCCGGGGCGCGGATTGAAACTGGAGGTCCACCTGTTTGAAGGCTTCCTGGAGGCGGGGTCGCCCCGGCCCTCGGGCCGGGGCGCGGATTGAAACTCGGGCCAGACGATAAGCGCAAGGCATGCGTCGCAAGTCGCCCCGGCCCTCGGGCCGGGGCGCGGATTGAAACCACGATCGCCCGCGCTTCGCGCCGCACCTGACCAGTCGCCCCGGCCCTCGGGCCGGGGCGCGGATTGAAACACGCCCGGTATTCGTCCGGCGTCACCGCGTCATAAGTCGCCCCGGCCCTCGGGCCGGGGCGCGGATTGAAACTGTTCGTCTTGTCCCGGTGCTCCGCTCGGTATCGGTCGCCCCGGCCCTCGGGCCGGGGCGCGGATTGAAACGCCCCGGCCTGGCCGCCGGCCGCGAACGCCCGCAAGTCGCCCCGGCCCTCGGGCCGGGGCGCGGATTGAAACTGGCTCAGCGGAATCGTTGTTCCCTCCGCCTCGAGTCGCCCCGGCCCTCGGGCCGGGGCGCGGATTGAAACTTCGACATGCTGACCGGGCAAAAGGTCCGGGTCGTGTCGCCCCGGCCCTCGGGCCGGGGCGCGGATTGAAACATTCAGCATCAGACGCGAATTGCGGGCGAGGAAATGTCGCCCCGGCCCTCGGGCCGGGGCGCGGATTGAAACGCGCGCAAAAGGCCAGACTCCGCGCACATATCGCAGTCGCCCCGGCCCTCGGGCCGGGGCGCGGATTGAAACGGGCGGAGTTGCCGAGGTTGAACACCCATCTCAACGTCGCCCCGGCCCTCGGGCCGGGGCGCGGATTGAAACACGATAAGAGCCTTGCACGTCCGCTCGATTCCGTTGTCGCCCCGGCCCTCGGGCCGGGGCGCGGATTGAAACACGGCGCGTTTGACGCGAGCGCCGGGAACGAGCGGGTCGCCCCGGCCCTCGGGCCGGGGCGCGGATTGAAACAGGGCTTCCCGCAGGGGAATCGTGCGGGTCTGCCCGTCGCCCCGGCCCTCGGGCCGGGGCGCGGATTGAAACTTACAGCGTGGGGGCGAACAAGACGCAGGAGTTGGTCGCCCCGGCCCTCGGGCCGGGGCGCGGATTGAAACCCACCGCCCGGACCTCGCCGCGGCCCGACGCGCGGGTCGCCCCGGCCCTCGGGCCGGGGCGCGGATTGAAACGGCGCGACTCCTACGTTGACGCCGCAAAGTCCCTTGTCGCCCCGGCCCTCGGGCCGGGGCGCGGATTGAAACGGCGTCAGATGAGAGGGCGTGGTCGATTGCGTTGCAGGTCGCCCCGGCCCTCGGGCCGGGGCGCGGATTGAAACCCGCACGATGGAATCAACATCCTTGACCCCCTGGGTCGCCCCGGCCCTCGGGCCGGGGCGCGGATTGAAACATCGCATGGCACGCGCAAGGCAGTAGATTTGCCCGTCGCCCCGGCTTTCGGGCCGGGGCGCGGATTGAAACGGGTCAAGGCGGCGCTGACGGAGCAGCGCCCTCCAGGTCGCCCCGGTTTTCGGGCTGGGGTTCCATCTGCCAAGAGCGAGCTCAGGTGATTCGCGGTCAGGCGTTCTGGAGTCGTCTGGCATTCGTGGCAGCGGGCGTAGCCCTGTCGCCCACGCTGCGAAAGAAGCCGTGATCGCATTGCCGCAAACCCGTGAATTCAGCGCCAGGAGCGTTTTGTGTCTCCACAAGCCGCGGATAATCCACAAGCCAGATCTTTGGACCGTGGAGAAAGCAGCAGGCGCCAAGGATCGCGCGGGCCGGCTCGCGCCCTTTCTGCTTTAATCCCCGTCTCCAGCGGCGTAGCCTCCCCTCCGGCACAACATTTCCGCACATGACGCCGAACGACAGCAAGAGCGCTGGCAAAGTGCGCCACACTCAACTCCGCATGACCTATGAATCCGAGGCGACTTCAAATTGAGAACCTGGGCCAGATCGCCAGCGCCGATCTCGCGTTTGGCGATCTGACCGTGCTTGTAGGTCCCCAAGCCACCGGCAAGAGCATCTTCCTGCAAACCCTAAAGCTTCTGGTGGACTCAGGCCCGGTCCTGAACGAGTTGAAACGCTTCAACATTGATTGGGGAGGGCAATTGCCGAACCTGCTGGAGTTGTATTTTGGCGAGGGCATGTCCCGCATACACGACGCGAGCCGGACCAGACTCACGGTGGACGGGGCCCTCCTGGACCTGGATGCCGCAGTTCGGGGCAAGTGGCGGAAAGAGGAGCACCTTTTCTACATTCCCGCGCAGCGTGTCTTGAGCCTGAGGGAGGGGCTGACGCGGCCGTTCACCGAATACCGCTCGGGGGACCCGTTCGTGGTGCGGGAGTTTAGCGACCAATTGCATCAGCTCGTGCAGACGGAGTTTTCGCAAAGCCCCGAGCTGTTCCCGAAGAGCAACCGGCTCAAGCAGGTGTTCCGGGACAAGCTGGGCGAGAACATCTTCGGCGGCTTCGGAGTTCGGACGAGCAGCGAGCGCTTTCAGAAGCGGATCGTGCTCCACGGTCCGGAAGGCGCCACAGACCTGCCCTACCTGGTGTGGTCGGCCGGCCAGCGGGAATTTGTGCCGCTGCTGCTCGGGCTCTACTGGCTGATCCCGCCTGCCAAAGTCTCCCGTCGCGGCAAGCTCCAATGGGTGGTGATCGAGGAGCTGGAGATGGGGCTTCACCCCGACGCCATTTCCGTGACCATGCTGCTGGTGGTGGAATTGCTCAGTCGCGGCTACAAGGTCTGCCTCTCGACCCATTCGCCTCACGTGCTCGACGTGGTGTGGGCGCTTCGCACGATGCGCGAGAGGAACGGAACAGTGGCCGATGTTCTCGACGTGTTTGGCTTGCCCAAGAACCCGCCGACGAAGGAGCTTGCCGAGGCGGTTTTGCAGAAGGAATTCCGAGTCTATTTCTTCCAACGCAGCGGCCAGGTGCGCGACATCTCGCGCATGGACCCCGGGGCCGAGGACGGCGCAGAGTCCGGCTGGGGTGGGCTGAGTGGGTTCAGCGGCCATGTCGGCGACATCGTCGCCCGCGTGGTGGCCCGTGATGAGAATATCAGTCCCATTCGGGCATGAACTTCCAGCAAGCGGTTTCGGCCAGCCCGTGGTTGGCGGGCGGGCTTCAGCCCAGCCTCCACGCCCTGCGGCCCGGGCATCGGGGTCTGATCGCCATCGGCAACACGCGCCGCTTGCAGCACAGCCTGAATCTCGAAGCAACGCTCATTGCCACCGAGCCCCGGACAAAGCAATGGGATTATGCCATGGGCTGGCAGAGCGCAGGCGGCCAGGACTCGTGCTGCTTTGCCGAGGTGCATCCCGCCAACTCCACCAGCGCCACCGATCTCGTCGGCAAGAAGAGAGACATGGAAGCCTGGTTGCTCCGGAATGGCGCGGCACTGAGGCAACTGGCCCGCGAAACGGCTGTCAGAACAAACGCCCCGGTCTGGCACTGGCTGGCCACCGACGCGCCAATCGCCATACGCAAAGGGTCTCAAGCAGCGAAGCAGCTCGCCGCCGCGGGCATCAGCGGCCCCAAGCGCCGGTTGGACTTGGACTGAGTCTCATCCCTTAAGCTTAGCCCTGCCCATTCAAGCCTGCCTTCCCGTCGGAATCGCTCACAGCCGCGGGAGCCGGAGGCGTGCGCAATTGGCGAAGGCGCTGGGAGCGGCTCCGCGGGAGCGTCCCCCTACCGAAACCGCTCATACCGCCACATCGACAATTTCTTCAGTGACGGGGCTGGGGACGGCTTCCCCGTGCTTCTCCAAACTGTGCAGATAACCCTGGATGGCGTCCTGGATATTCGCGATCGCTTCCTGGCGGGTGGCGCCCTGCGAAACACAGCCGGGCAACACGGGGCATTCCGCGACGAACACTCCATCCTCATCGGGTTCGATCACAACGCGAAACTTCATGGAGGCAAATTAATCCCAACCAGCTCTCGTGACAATGCCATAACGTACGATAGACAGGCTCCCCGCAATGCCGGTCGGGAATCCCACTCTCCGTTCCCCGTGCATGAAGCCGGACCGTCACTGGCTCTGCGACCCCAAGCGGTTCCCGCCCCAGGTTCTCCAGGATGCCCGCGATGAGCAGCGCCAGCACCGCAGTCTTCGGGCGGGGGCGCGGATTGAAACCATTGGAGGAAGGTGACTGGTGACTGGTGACTAGGTCGCCTCGGCTCTCGGGCCGGGGTGGGGGTTGAGATTTGGACGAGCAGCGTGCTATACGGAGCGTCATCAATCCACGATGCCGGGTCAGGGGACCCGGCCTACAGGGGCTTGTAGGCCGCGCGCCCTCACGCGGCGAGACTTCTGACATTGTGTATAACGAGCGGCCCCGGGTATTGGAGATCGAATATCCGGGCAGTTGACGCCTGCGGTGGGGGTGGCATTGTCTGGGCATATGGGGCGGAAAGCATCGATCGTCTGGCTGCGGCAGAATTTGCGGCTGGCGGACAACCCGGCCTTGCAGGCGGCGGCCCAGCGCGGCGGGGCGGTCGTGCCGGTGTTCATCTGGGCGCCGGACGAGGAAGGCGACTGGCCGCCGGGCGCGGCCAGCCGGTGGTGGCTGCATCAATCGCTCGGCCAACTGGCCCTCGAGTGCCGCGCCGCAGGCGCGGAGCTGGTCCTGCGCCGGGGCGAATCTCTTTCCGAGCTGCGGGCGGTGGCGCGCGAGACGGGCGCCGGGGCGGTGTTCTGGAACCGGCGCTACGAACCGGCGGCGCTGGCCCGCGACACGCGCTTGACGGAAGCGCTGGTGGAATCGGGCCTCGAGGTGGAGAGCTTCAACGGGGCGCTTCTGCACGAGCCGTGGAGCATCAAGAACAAGAGCGGCGGTCCGTTCCAGGTGTTCACCCCGTTCTGGCGGGCCTGCCTGGCGGCGGAAGAGCCGGCCGAGCCCCTGCCGGCGCCGCGCGCGCTGCCCGGCCCTCGGCCGCGGGTGTCGTCGCGTCCGCTGGCCGCGCTCGAGCTCGAGCCCAGGCCCGATTGGGCGGCCGGCATGCGGAGCTCGTGGCGTCCGGGCAGCGCCGGGGCGGCCGCCGAACTCGAGCGGTTCCTGCGCGGCGGGCTGATGGCTTACAGCCAGGACCGCGACCGGCCTGGGCGCATCGGCACGTCGAGGCTCTCGCCGCACCTGCACTTTGGCGAGATCGGTCCGCGGCAGGTGTGGGCCGCGGTGCGGCGCTTTGCGCAGGCGCGGGGCCTGGCCCCGGCCGAGTGGCGGTCGTGGCAATTCCTGACCGAGCTCGGGTGGCGCGAGTTCGCCCATCATCTCCTGTTTCATTTTCCGCGGACGCCGGCGGCGCCCTTGCGCGAGGAGTTTGCCGGTTTTCCCTGGCGCTCGAACGAGGCGTGGCTGAAGGCCTGGCAGAAAGGCCGGACGGGCTACCCGCTGGTGGACGCGGGCCTGCGGGAGTTGTGGGCGACCGGCTGGATGCACAACCGGGTGCGCATGGTCGCGGCGTCGTTCCTGGTCAAGCACCTGCTGCTCTCGTGGCGCGAGGGGGCCCGCTGGTTCTGGGACACGCTGGTGGACGCGGACCTGGCCAATAACACCCTGGGCTGGCAATGGACCAGCGGCTGCGGGGCGGATGCCGCCCCCTATTTCCGCGTGTTCAATCCGGTCAGCCAGGGCGAGAAGTTCGATCCCGACGGCGCCTACGTGCGCCGGTGGGTTCCGGAACTGGCCCGTCTGCCGGACGAATGGCTGCATCGGCCCTGGGAAGCTCCGCCCGCGGCGCTGGCCGTGGCGGGGGTCGAGTTGGGGCGGACCTACCCCGCACCGGTGGTGAGCCATCACATCGCGCGGGAGACGGCTCTCGAAGCGTATCAGCGCTTCAAGACGCGAAAGCGCGCCGCCCCATGAACATCCTCCTCACTGGCGCCCGGGGGCTGATCGGCTCGGCTCTGCAACCCGCGCTCGAGGCGGCCGGACACCGGGTCATCCCGTTGCGGCGCGCGTCCGCGAGTCTGCCGGAGGCCGGGCCGAGCTGGCGTCCCGAAGCCGGCCAGATCGACTTGAACGGCGCGGGGCCGGTCGAGGCCGTCATTCACCTTGCCGGCGAGAGCATCGCCCAGCGGTGGAGCGCCCAGGCCAGGGAACGCATTCGCCGCAGCCGTGTGGACGGCACCCGGTTGCTGGCCGAGGCGGCGGCGCGATTGCCTGCGCCGCCGGGGGTGTTGGTCTGCGCCTCGGCGGTGGGCTTCTATGGCAACCGGGGCGACGAAGACCTGGACGAGCGCAGTCCGGCCGGAAGCGGTTTCCTGGCGGAGACCTGCCAGGCTTGGGAGGCCGCGGCCGCGTCGGCGGTGGCCCGGGGCGTGCGCGTGGTTCACGTGCGCCTGGGGGTGGTGCTTGCGTCCCGCGGCGGCGCCCTGGAGAAGATGCTGCCGGCATTTCGCCTCGGGCTGGGCGGCCGCCTCGGATCGGGGAAGCAATACTGGAGCTGGATTGCCCTGGAAGACGCCGTGGGCGCCTTTTGCCACGCGCTGACGCACGACACGCTGGTTGGACCGGTGAACGCGGTGGCGCCCGGGGCGGTGACCAACGCCGAATTCACCCGCGCCCTGGCCGCGGCGCTTGGCCGTCCTGCCCTGGCGCCCATGCCCGCCGGCGTGCTTCGCTTGCTTCTGGGTCAAATGGCCGACGAAGCCCTGCTGGCCAGCGCCCGGGTGCGCCCGGCCCGGCTCATTCAGACCGGCTATTCTTTTCGGTTTGCCGGGATCGAGGCGGCGTTGCGCGCCTGCCTGGCCCGGACTCCTTCGTGAGGTGCCCGACTCGGCGCGCCCTGCCGCCGCGCTGGCCGCGTCTTGACAGGCCCGCCGCTTGGGCAGGGCGGAAGCACTTCAGGCCAGATCCAGTTCGACGGCGCTGACCGACGCAGCGGGGAACTCGTGCGCGGCGTCGGCGGCCAGAGATTTCTCCGCCACCTGCATCACTCGGGCGCTGTTGAACTCGGAAACCTCGACCATGGGATCGTCGGCAATCTGGAACACGCGTCCGGCTTTGACCGCGCAGCCCTCGATCACGAAGCCGGCTTTGACCGCCCGTGTCCGGAGGGTGTTGGCGACATGGAGGAAGAGCTTGTTGTCCGTGCGGCTGGCGGTGACATCCAGGCCCTCGGGGGCGCGCGCCACCGCCACGCTGTGCCTGCCAATGTGGCGTCCGTAAAGCCGCATGACCCGCGCCACCGGCATGAGATAAGCCCCGCGCTGTCCGGGCGAGGGCAGCATCACCGCGTTCACTGTCCAGCGCGTGCCGCAGAAATCGGCCGCCGTGGCGATCTTGAGCGCGTCGCCATGCCGCTGCTGGGTGTGCAGCAGGCGGGCGTAGGCCACCCCGGCCGCCCAGGTGCGCAGCACATCGTTCCGATTGGGCCCGGGAATCGCGAAATGACACTCAGTCAGCGCCAGCGGGATGCGATGGCGGCCCAGGCTCTCGCGGGTCTGCCGAATCCTGGCTTCATGGGTCTTCCACGCGTCCATCAGCACCTCCCAGGTGGCCGCCGGATCGCGTCGGAACAGGTCTCCCCGCAGCACCGGCGCCGCGCGGCGATCCGGGTCGAACATGTGGTGAAAGGCCAGAAACTGCACCGCGTCCCCGGTCAGCTCGGCCATCCGCCCGGCCCAGCCGCTGTCGCCCCAGCCGACAAGCTGGATTGTCGGATCGGCCTGGCGCATGGCCCGGGCGAACTCGACCGTCTTGCGCGCCGCCGTTTCCAGGTCGAACCCGTCGCTGCCGTACGAAGTCTCGTTGCCCAACTGCCAGTGCCGGACGGTCAGCGGGTCAGCGTGCCCGTGTGCGCGCCGTTCGGCGTGGTCGGGCTGGTTGCAGTAGGCTACCCACTCGGCCGCCTCGCGCGCGTCCGCGGTCCGCACGCTTGCGCGCGCCCGCTTGTACCCCTCGAACCCGTCCGATTCGAAGTTCACGCAGACGAGCGGGGAGGCGTTCACCTGGCGGCAGAACCCGACGAATTCGGCGGCGCCGACCTGGCTCGATTCGAGGCCGCCCCAGGTCAGGTTGAGGTAAGGCACGCGCCGCTCGCGCGGCCCCACCCCTTCGCGCCAGCGATAGTAGCGGGAGAGCAGCCCGCCCCACCGCACCATGCCCGGCCCCAGCTCGCGGGTCGTCTCGACAAGGTCCGGACGCCAGCGCTCATTCAGGTGGTCCCAGCTCGCCTCGACGGAGCCGTCGGTGACTCCCAGCGGCTCCATGAACTGCATGTGGAGAAAGGGCGACAGCTCGAAGAGCGGCGTCGGCCGGATGGCGATGGCGGGCGGCGAGGCCGGGGACTCGGCCCCCGGGCCCTCCCACGCCAAGGCGAGTCCCGCGCCGGCCAGCGCGGCCTTCTTGAGGGCGTCGCGCCGGCTCTGTTTCAGGCTCGACTGTCCGGCTGCATGAAGCGGGGGACGCATGCGGGATCAGTCCTCCACGGGCACCACCAGGTGATCCATGATGTAGTCCTTGCGCTCGGGGGTGTTCTTGCCCATGTAGAAGGTGAAGATGCCCCCGGCCTCGTGCTTCGGAGCGTGCTCGACGCGGCTCAGGCGCATTTCCTTTCCGATGAACTGCTGGAATTCCTTGGGGCTGATTTCGCCCAGCCCCTTGAACCGGGTGATCTCCGGCTTGCCCCCCAGGCTGCGCACCGCCTCGTCGCGCTCGGCCTCGCTGTAGCAATAGAGGGTGCGCTCCTTGTTGCGAACGCGGAAGAGCGGCGTCTCCAGCACGTGCAGATGCCCGTTGTGCACCAACCCCTCGAAGAACCGGAAAAAATAGGTGATCATCAGGTTGCGGATGTGCATCCCGTCCACGTCCGCGTCCGTCGCGAGAATGACCTTCTCGTAACGGAGCCCCTCGAGGTTATCCTCCACGTTCAGGCTCTGCATGAGGTTGTAGAGCTCGTCGTTCTTGTACATCACGTCGCGCTTGAGGTCCCAGACGTTCAGCGGCTTGCCCTTGAGGACGAACACCGCCTGGTTGTTGACGTCGCGGCAACTGGTGATGGAGCCGGCTGCCGACTGCCCCTCGCAGATGAAGACCATCGTGCCCCGGCCCTTCTCGCGCTTGCGGTCGAAGTGGTTCTTGCAGTCCTTGAGCTGGGGGATGCGCAGGGTGATGGCCTTGGCCCGCTCCCGCGCCAGCTTCTTCACCTCCTGCAGCTCCTTGCGGAGCTGCCGGGTGTCCTCGGCCTTGGCCAGAATTTGCTGGGCGATGTCCTTGTTGCGGTTGAAGAAGTGCAGCAGCTCCTCGCGCACCTTGTTGACCAGCTCGGTCCGGATCTCGGTGTTGCCCAGCTTGTTCTTGGTTTGCGATTCGAAGACCGGGTCCTTCAGCCGGATGGCCACCGCCCCCACCATGGCCTCGCGCACGTCGTCGCCGTCGTACTTCCCGTTGGCATACTCGTTCACGGCCTTGAGCAGCCCCTCGCGAAACGCGCTCAGGTGCGTGCCGCCGTCGGACGTGTAGGTGCCGTTGACGTAAGAGTAGAACGTTTCGCCGTAGCGGCTGTTGCTGTGGGTGAAACAGAACTCGAGGGTCTTGCCCGAGTAATGCAGCGGCGGGTAGAGCGGCTCGCTGCCGTCGGCCCGCAGGTCCTCCATGACCAGGTCCAGCAGCCCCAGCTTGGATTGAAAGACCTTGCCGTTATAGACCAGCTTGAGCCCGGCGTTCAGGTAGCTGCAGTGGCGCAGCCGCCGCTCGATGTGCTCGGCCTGGTACACGCTCTCCTTGAAGATCTCCGGGTCGGGCTCGAAGCTGATGAAGGTGCCGTCCGCCTCGGAGGTTTTGCCGCCCTTCTCGCTCTTGAGCCGCCCCTGCTTGAAGGAGGCCTCGACATACTCGCCCTCGCGAAAGCTCCGCACCGTGAAGACCCGCGAGAGCGCGTTCACCGCCTTGGTCCCCACCCCGTTCAAGCCCACGCTGAACTGGAACACCTCGTCGTTATACTTGGCCCCCGTGTTGATCTTCGACACGCAGTCCACCACCTTGCCCAGCGGGATGCCCCGCCCGTAGTCCCGCACCGAGACCCGGCTCCCCTCGACGTCGATCCGCACCTCCCGCCCGTGGCCCATGATGTATTCGTCGATGGCGTTGTCGATCACCTCCTTGAGCAGGATGTAGCAGCCGTCGTCGTAGTGCGAGCCGTTCCCAATCCGGCCGATGTACATCCCCGTCCGCAGCCGGATGTGCTCCAGCGAGGACAGCGTCTTGATCTTGCTCTCGTCGTAAACGTGCTTCGTGCTTTCCGCCATAACTCAAAGTCGCCATATAATGGGCGGACCCGTCCGCTTGCCAATAGCAAATGCGCGGGAATGCGCGCGCGGGTTCGTGCGGGGCCGCCTGCCCCGCCGGAAGCCGCGGCGTTCCGCGCAGCAGGCGGAGAAGCCCGGCTCGACGCGGAAGCAAGCCGCCCCGCCGCGAGGCGAGGGGAGGGGGGAAGCCCGTCCGTTTGGGGTGTACATTTTTTGGCAAAGTTTCAACGTCAATTGACCAGCCCTTCCGGCCAAGGGGGGAGGGCGCCCCGCCTCCCGGCAAAGCAGCCGCCGGACGCGCGGCGGCGGCGAGGCCCGGGAATGCGCTTCCATAATGTTGATTATTAAAGCGTTGGTCTTGCGCCCCGCCCCCCTTGCGGCGGGGCGTTCGGGCCGCCCCGCGGGTTAGATACACTAAGAGTCATAATAAAGAGCCATGATAGGTATCTGATATCGCTATCAGCTTTTTTGTTGACCCGCGCATACGTTGAGGTCATAAGGCGGCCGAGACACGCGATAAGACGAGCCTTGCGCGGACCCGCCGCTGGTCGAACCGGGCCCGGGATTCCCGGTCGGCGTCGGGCGGGCCGGCGCGAAAGAGCCGCAAGGTCTCTCTGTAAGCGAGCCGCGAAAAACAAATATGAAGAGACAGACTCTGATCGGAATGGCGCCTGCTTGCCTGACGGCATTACTGCTGGCGGCGGCGGGCGGCGCAACCGCGGCGCTGGCCGCCGAGATCGGTCACATTGGCCTTCGGCCGCTCACGCCGCAGGAAATCAAGGATTACAAGCTTACCGGCGCCCAGATTTCCGGCGGGATGGTGGCGGTGGGCATAGGGCAGCCGGCTTACCTCGAGGCGCTGGTGACCGCGGATATCCCCGCTTCCAGCATCGTTGACGTGATCTGGGCGCTGACCAGCCGGCCGATCGGGTCCACAGCGGCCCTGACCGACAGCCCGCTCGGGGCGAACGTGCCCACCTTCAAGCAGGAAGAGCGCGAGCTTTACCAGGTGGCCAGCCGCAAGCTCCTGCGGCCGGATGTCACCGGCCAGTACGTGGTTTCGGCGACCGTGATCACCGCCACCGAGACGAACACGCTGACCAGGCAGATCAGCGGCGCCACCTACATGGGCATCCAGAACTGCGCTCTTTGCCATAGCGGCGGCATCGCCGCCGAGAACATTTACACGCCCTGGTCTCAGACCAAGCATGCGACCGCCTTCCAGAAGGCCATCGACGGCATCTCCACGGACCATTTCGGCAAGAACTGCATCTCCTGCCATGTGGTCGGGTTCGACACCAACGCGGCGGCGGTCAACGGCGGGTTCGACGACCTCGCCCTGCAGACCGGCTGGCAGTTCCCGACCAACGCGGTCGGCAGCAACTACGCGGCGATGCCGGCGGCGCTGCGCAACGTGGCCAACATCCAGTGCGAAAGCTGCCACGGCCCCGGCAGCGAGCACGCCGCGGCCTTCGGTAACACCAATGTGGCGAACTGGCCGCGCATTGGCACCACCCTGGCGGCGGGCAGTTGCTCGCAGTGCCATGACAGCCTGAGCCACCACTACAAGAGCGCCGAGTGGAACAACTCGAAGCACGCCCGGGCGGTCGAAGAAACCGAGTCGGGCTGCGCCCGCTGCCACAGCGCCAAGGGCTTTGCCAACTACGCCGCCGGTGCCCCCGCCACCGCCACGCCCTACGACGTGATCACCTGCGCCGCCTGCCACGACCCGCACGACGCCACGAACCCGGGCCAATTGCGAACTGTCGCCCCGGTGACCCTGGCGGACAAGAAGACCACCATCACCAAGGACACCGCCGGGCTGGGCATCGTTTGCATGAACTGCCATATCAGCCGCCGCGACGCCACCAACTACGTGGAAATCACCGCCGGCAGCAACCGCTACGGGCCGCATCACGGGCCGCAGACGGACATGTTCGTGGGCGCCAACGCCATGAACTACGGCTTGGACATCCCCAGCTCCGCCCACCGCGATGTCCTCGGCGAATCCTGCCTGGAGTGCCATATGCAGTCGGTCGCCTCGACCAACGCCGCCTTCACCAAGGCCGGCGGCCACAGCTTCAACATGAGCGCCACCACCACCAACGGCGTGGTGCACCTGACCGAAGCCTGCAAGGAGTGCCATGGCGAGATCGAGTCCTTCGACTTCAAACGCCTGGACTACGACGGCAATGGCGTCGTGGACGGCGTGCAGACCGAGGTCAAGGGCCTGCTGACCAAGCTGACCGAGCTTCTGCCCTGCGGGCGGATCACCGAACACACCGCCACTGCCCTGGGCATCACCTCCAAGTGGACCAAGCCGCAGTTGCGCGCCGGCTACAACTACCTCTTCGTGGTCGAGGACGGCAGTTGGGGCGTGCATAACCTCTCTTACGCGGTCGGCCTGCTCAAGGCTTCGATCGCCAGCCTGACGGGCGACGCCAACACGGACAGCCTGCCGGATTCCTGGCAGGTCCAGTACTTTGGCTCGGCTAACAACCCGAGCGCGGCGCCCAACGCCACCCCGGCCGGCGACGGCATCCCCAATTGGATGAAGTACGCGCTGGGTCTGGATCCGACGGTGGCCGGCGGCGAGATGCCGGGCGGCGTGGTCTTCGCCAATGGCAAGAACCTCGTCAACCCGCCGATCAACCCGGGCGAAACCAACACCATCGCCATCTTCACGGCCGCCGAGATCGTGTTCAACTCCGAGGTCGGGAAGAGCTACCAGATCCAGGCCATCACTGCGGTGACCGCCGCCTGGGAAGACGTCGGCGCCCCGATCCCGGGCACCGGCGCCCCGATCAGCTTTGTGGCGCCCACGCGCAACAAGGTTCAGATGTATTACAGGGTGGTGGCCAAGTAACCGCCCCGGTTGCCGGGATTCTCCGGCAGGCATGAATCTGCTCGGACCCCTCCCTGCTCCCGCGGGGAGGGGTCTTCTGCCGGCAGGACCGACGGGCGCCGCGCGAGGCGCGGCTTCGAGCGGCGGCGCCTGGACCGGACGACTGGGGAGATGCCTGAGCATGGACCTTTCGCCTCGAACCTCCAAACCGGGTGATTTCCGGATCGACGCGTCCGCAGGACGGTGTTTCGGATTCCGGCGCGCCCTATGTTGAGCCTTTCGCAGACCACCGGCTACGCGATCCAGGCGCTGGTTTGCCTGGAGTTCGCCGGCAATCGCCCGTGTTTCATCCGCGATGTGGCCGAGTGCACCGGGCTGCCCAAAGCCTACCTGGCGCGGATACTCAACCGCCTGGCCCACTGCGGCATCGTGGCCGCCCGGCGCGGCTATCGTGGCGGCGTGCGCCTCAGCCGGCCCCCTTCGAAGATTTCCCTGCTTGATGTGGTGGAAGCCGTCGAAGGCAAGCACTGGATTGGCCCCTGCATGCTGGGGATCGAGCGCTGCAGTCACGATTTCGCCTGTCCGACCCGCGGATTCTGGGCGGGAATTCGCAAGCAGATCGAGACGGTGCTGCGGACGACCACCCTGGAAGCGTTCTTCCAGGCGCGGGGCTACAAGGAGATGAGGAAACGGACCGCCGCGCGGGGAGACGAGGAATCGGGGGAAGCCCGGCCGGGACGCGCCCTTTCCCGCCGCTTGTGCCGGCAGTCATCCAAGGCCCTCGCGTCCGGGTGAGCAGCGGGGCCGTATCAGCATGGAGCCTCAGAAACACAGCCTGCGCAGCCCCCTCGACCGTTCCCAGGGAGAACCCCGCTTCGGCGGGGAGGCGCTATTGCTTCATCTGGGTCCAGGCGTCCGTCTGCGCCTGCAGCCGCGCGGCAATCTGCCGGGCCTTCTCCGCTTGCTCCGTCCGAATCCGCAGAATCTCCTTCGTAATCTCCTCCTGCGCGGCGGCCGCGTTGTCAGCGCGGGCGCGGGTCAGCCGCTGTTCGGCCTCCTGGAGCTGCGTTTCCATGGCCTGCGTGGCCTCGGCGAATTCCGCCAACCCCTGCTGGCGAAGCAGGCGCAAGCCTTCTTCGAGGGACACCGAGCCGGCATTGGGAATGAGGCGGCGAACCTCTGCGGCGACCGCTGGAGGGACGGGCAGCATCGTCCCGGGAGAACCCGGGGACGGCTTGGACGCGGCTACCAGCCGGGCGATGGCCCGGGTCAAGTCCGCCTCCAGCGCCGGCTCCCAGTCCGCGGCGAGCTGGGGCAGGGACTCCGTCCGGTCTTTGTGCGCCAAGCTCAAGCCCAGGTAACAGGCTTCGCCCTTGTCCAGGTTGAACGGCTTGAGGCCCTCTCGCGCCGCAGCCGCGGCTGCGGCCTGCGAGGCGGTGGTCTGACGAATGACTTGAATCTTGCCGCCCCCCGCCCGTTGGTATTCCGCGAGGAGAAGCGCGACCCGCTCGGAAAACTCCTTCACTGCGGGCGCCACGGTTGCGGCGTCCAGCAGGGAGTAGAACCGGATGGTCACGGGCGAGTCCAGGCCTCCGAGCACCGCCCTGGTGCTGGCGGAAAGCGGCGCTTCTTGCGGAACGGCCGGAGCTTCGACGGGGGCGGGCGCGCCCCGATGAAAGACCAGGAATCCGCCGCCAACGCCCAGCAGGAAAGAAACCAGGGCCAGCAGGATGACTGCCGCCCGGGCCTGTTCCCCCGCCCGGATCGAGCGTCTGGCGCTGACCCGTTCCCGTGCTTGTGCGTTCATAACGTTTCTTCCGCGCAAAGGCAGTTGCCAACTCTGACTCTGCCAGAGAATCGCGGCCGGAGCGAGGAAAACTTGGCGGCGGCGCCAATCCGCCGGCCGGCCATTGGGGCGTCAGGGCTGCGGGCCGCGGCTCGCTCGTGGGCATATGGGCCTGCTTCCCTGCAACCCCGCGTCGGCCTGCAGCGCGGCCCGAAAACCAGCGGGAGGGGCGAGCTAATGACTCGGAATAATAACTTTGATATTGCGCCGGCCGGCGCCCTTGGCGAAAATGCCTCTGACACAGAACCGGTTGGGAATCGTTGCCAACAGCCGATGACTTTGAACATGAACGACCGTGGCATCCAACTTTACTGCGTATGAACAAGACCCCTTTCCGGCCGGCTTGTCAAACTCCGCTCCTGATCGCGCTGGCGGGCGCCTGCCTTGTGAGCGGCCCGGACGCCCGCGCGCAGAACGTGCAGCACTTGAGCGCCACCTTCCCGGGAGGCATGCCCGGGCAGCCGATCATGACGGGGATTGAGCGCGGCTCGAATCGGGTGACGGTGACGTGGGACGGCCCTGCGGGCTATTACCAGCTCTACAAGAGGCCGAGCCTGACCAGCGGCGCCTGGCAGGCGGTGGGCGCGCCCAGCCTGCAGCGCCGGGCGACGCTTCCTGGTTCCAACGGCTTTTTCCGGGTTACCGGGCCGACTGCACAGTATGGCGGACACCTCGCTTGCGTGGAATGTCACGGGACGCTGGACCAGCAGGTGGCCAGGACCGGGCACTCCCGGGCCTTCACCGGCCTGAAGCAAATCGGTCAGGACAAGAACCCGGCCTGCCTGCCTTGTCATACAGTGGGCTACAAACTGCCGACCGGTTTTGTGAGCGAGTCCTCGACGCCTCACCTGGCGGGGGTGCAATGCGAGAACTGCCATGGGCCCGCCGGCAACCATGCCGCCAACGAGAACGACCCGACCGTTCGGCCCCGGGTCGAGCTCGCCGCGACCGTCTGCGGCGGCTGTCACAGCGTTCCGCAATCGCCCGCCTATCCCGAGTGGAAGACCAGCGGGCACGCGGCCGTCACCCCCGGGGCCCTGGCGGCGATGAAGACCTCGAGCGCGAACTTGAGCGGCTGCGGCCGCTGCCATTCGGCGTCGGTGCGCCTGAGCCTGCTCAAGGGCGACGCGCTGCCGACCGGCGACGCCGATGTGGCGATCACCTGCGCCGTCTGCCACAACTCGCACCAGGCCACCGCCTACCCGGCCCAGTTGCGGAACCCCCTGGTCTCGACCAACGATTACTACCTGAGCCCCTCGGCCAGCTTCTCCAGCAAGTACAACTCGAAGATCAACCTCTGCGCCCAGTGTCACAACCATGCGGGGGCGGCCTGGACCGACACCGCCATGGCCCCTCATGCCTCGCCGCAATACAACATTCTTCTGGGGACGGTCGGGGAACTGCCCTCCGGGGCGCGGCCCAGCCAGCCGGCGGCGCACGGGCTCGATCTCGCCCATCAGTGCGTGGATTGTCACATGCAAACCTCTCCGTACCACGAGGGGCCGCCGGAGGTCGCCGCGGTCACGGGCCATCAATTCCAGGTGACCTCCTACAATCTCTGCCGCGATTGTCACCCGCTTCCCGAAGCCCTGGTCGAATTCGCCCAAGGCTCGATCTCCGCCCAAATTCAGCGGCTCAAAGCCGGTCTGGACCTGTGGGCCACCACGAAGGCGGCGGCCGCGCTTCAGGCCAAGTATGGCCCCCGCGCCTGGGAATACACCATCCCGGGGGCGCTTTCCAATCCGCCGGGAGTCACCGATCCCGGCCCCACGGCGGCGGAGCAGGCCCTCGTTCCCGCAAATATCAAGAAGGCTCGATTCAATCTGTACCTGGTGTTTGCCGATGGCAGCTTCGGCGTTCACAATGGGCCATTCGCGGTCACGCTGCTGGAGGCCGCCGAGGGCTGGATTCAAGCCGAGCTGAACCAATAGCGCCGGGCCCGCGCGGCGACGATGACGACAACCCAAAATCTCATGAACAAACTCAAGAACCGCGTGTCGAGAATCCCCGCAGCGTGGGGGCGGTGGGGGGCGCTGGGCGTTGCCAGCCTGACGCTGCTTCTGGCGGCGATCGCCTGCCAGAGCGTCCATCGTTCCGTGGTGGTGCTGCCGGAGGTTCCGGGGGCCAAGTACATCGGCTCGAAGGAGTGCGACCAGTGCCACGGCGAGATCTACCGGAGTTTTCAGACGGCCGACCACGCCCGGCTGATCGCCAAGGGGCCCAATGCCCTCCATGCCGGATGCGAATCCTGTCACGGTCCCTGCAACCTGCACTCGGATTCGGGCGGCGAAGTGAAGCCGCCTCGCACCTTCACTGCCGGCCGTCCCCAGACCCCGGCCGTCGGGGCCCGCCTCGAGGCGTTCGAGGCGCGGGGGAATGTGGACGCGGCGTGCTACGAATGCCATGCCGAGGTGCGCGGGCAGTTCAACCTGCCGCACCATCACCCGGTCCCCGAGGGCAAGATGACCTGCATCCAGTGCCATCCGCCGCACAAGGGGACCGCCCGCGCCGGCGGCAGCACCGCGCTGCGCTCCCAGGAGGAAAACTGCCTCCAATGCCATCCGGCCCAGCGCGGCCCCTATGTCTTCGAGCACGAGGCCATGCGCGAAGGGTGCCTCACCTGCCACAGCGCCCACGGCAGCGTCAATGACAAGATGCTGACGGCGCGCAACGCCAACCTCTGCCTCAAATGCCACTTCCAGCAGGTCAAGGGCGGCAACGTTTTCATCGGCGGCTCCGATCACACCCTGCGGCTGCGGCAGGGGACTTGTTGGAATGCCGGCTGCCACGAGGCCGTCCATGGCTCCCGCGTGAGTTCGTCCCTCCGATTCTAACCCCGCACCTCGAAAGCCGATGAACACACATTCGAGAACCAGACAGCCGGGCCTGAGACTCTCCCTTTTGGCCTCCATGGCGGGCGCGCTCCTGGGCGCCAGCCTGATCCTCGGAGTGGCGCCCGCGCGGG
>JAKLEJ010000170.1 GCA_022711695.1 Verrucomicrobiota bacterium
CTTCAGCCCTTTCACGCAGTTCTCCAGTCCCTGCTCGTCGCTCATGCCGCGGCGGTTGCCCGAGAAGGTGATGATGTTCGGGAACCCGTTCTCGGCCACCTCCGGGATGGCTTTCTCGAATTTCCCGACCAGGTCGTCGTGGTGCTCGACGCGGTTCCAGCCGTAATCGATTCGGTCCGGGCCGTTGCACATGCCGCAGGTCATCCCCAACTTCTTCACCGCGGGCCATTCCTTGGCCCCCAGCAGTTCGACCGACTCGATTCCCATGCTCGAGCAGGCTTTGCAGAAATCCTCGAAGGTCATCTTCGCCGGGCGATTCTTGCCGGCGTTAAACAGGCTGCCGTAGCACCAGGCCGAAACGGAATGCCGGATGTTGCCTTTGAGCCGGGCCTTGGGCTCCTCGGCCGCCCGCAGGGCAGGGGAGATCACCGAGGCCGAGCCGATCAAGGCCGCCGTGCCCATCATGTTCTGGATCGCGCGGCGGCGGGAGAGAGTTTTTTTCATAAATCGCGGTTGTGTTTTTCCGATGGTTGTAGCAAGCCTGTCGGCATAGACAACCTAAAAGCGACCCGCCCGCAGGAGAACCAGGGCCACTTTACGCTGGCGGTGATTTGGCGGGCCTAGCCGCGCCCGGCCAAGGTTGGGTCATGCGGCGCAAGGCCAAGCGATTGCGGGCGGCGAAGTCACGCGGGGGGCTGGCCAAGGAGCGCGGCTTCCTGGCCTGGCGCTGCTCCCAACGGCGGTAGCCGATGGCCAGATCACGCAGGCTGGCCATGACCCGGGCGCCGCTGGGATGGCGGATGGCGCAGCCGTCCTCGTCCCAGTTCCAGTCCCCCCCCCAGTGGAGTCCGTTTTCGATGGTCGCATGGCCACGGGCCAAGGAGAACGGGAGCGCCAGAGCGCGGCGTGACGCAACGCTTGCAGACCGGCTAGCCGTTCAAGGTCCAGCCCGGGCGATAGGTGCGACGCAGCAGGGCGTTCGCTTCGGCGTTGTCTGTCACCTGGCCGGCGGCCCCGTCGTAGTGGATCTTCTTGCCGACGCGGTAGGCGACCAGGCCCAGCATCATCATCTCGATCATCCGGCCGCCGTAGTCGAAGTCGCAGGAGGTCTTGAGGCTGCCTTTGCAGGCGTTGGTCCATTCCTTTTGGAAGTTGCCCACAGGCGGCAGGAGGGCTTCCTTGGCGCGCGGCTTGAAGTAGGTCAGATCGGCGCCGCGACGCGAGGGCAGGATCACCCGCGACGTAAAATCGGCGACCAGCACGCCCTTCGTGCCTTCGAACATGGCGCCGTGGTCGATCTTTCGCAGATCGACATAACGCGAGGGATTCTCGGGCATGGCCCCGCCCTGGTACCAGGAGACGCGAATGGCCGGACGCCAGTCGTTGGCCGGAATGTCGAAATGGGTTTCCAGCTTGACCGGCGTGACCTCGGGGTGAACCGGGTCGCCCTTGCCTTCGGCGGACGTCGGCAAACCGGCTTCGATCGCGTCCCAGGCCAGGTCCATCGTATGGCTGCCCATGTCACCCACCTGGCCGCTTCCGAAGTCCCAATACATGTTCCAGGAAAGGCAGTTCATCCCCGGTCCCCCTGAGAAATAGCCCGGATTGAACGGGTGGAAGGGCGACGGCCCGATCCACAGATCGTAGTTAATATGCTTGGGCGGCTCGCCTTCGGCCGGCAGGTAGCCTTTGCGGCGAATCTGGCGGTCGCCCCAGGCGCAGACCGACTCCAGTTGCCCGATGGCCCCGTCGCGGATGAGTTCCTGCACCCGGTTGAAATTCTCATGCTCGTGGCGCTGGGTGCCGACCTGGGTGGCCAGCTTGCTCTTGTTCTTGAGATAGTTGGCCCGGACGACGCGGGCTTCTTCCACGCTGTTGGCCAGCGGCTTCTCGCAGTACACATGCAGGCCGCGGTTCAGGGCCCAGTTGGCGACGAACGCGTGTGTGTGATCGGCGCTGCAGATGACCACCGCGTCGAGGCCCTTCTGATCGAGACACTGCCGCCAGTCCGCGTAAGTCTTGGCATTGGGGAACCGTTTTGCCCCAAAGGCGAGGTGTTCCTCATTGATGTCGCAGAGCGCTGCCACGTTCTCGCTGCCCAGGGCCCCGAAGTGGGCCTCGCCGCGGCCCCACGTGCCGATTAACGCAACGTTGAGCTTGTTGCTGGGGGCGTCCGCCCCAAACAGGGTGGCGCGGGGGAGCATCAGGCCGGCCGCTCCGCTCAGGGCGACAGTTCGTAGGAATTGGCGTCGTTTCATATCGATGGCGTTGTTATTGTTCTGGTCAGGGCGATTCGTTGGGTGGCAGGGTAGAGGCAGACCCCCTCATGGGGCAACTGGAAAAACTCTTGTTCTGAGACCATGAGCATCTGCCCTCGAAGCCCGGCCGCACCGGCGGGATTGGCGGCGACACGGCTCTGCCTGGCAGCGATCGGGTGCGCGCTGCTCCCGCTCCGGCTGGCGGCGGCGGACGCGGATGCGGCCGATTCCTCCAGGAGCGCCTCCCCGGTGGCTGCCCCAGTTTCTTCCATCGTTGCCGCCTCTGTCGGCTCGGGCGTGTTCGACGTCAGACGCTTTGGCGCCACCGGAAAGAAGAGTGACGATGCCCGTCCCGCCATCCAGCGGGCCATTGACTCGGCTGCCGCGGCGGGCGGAGGAATGGTCTATGTGCCCCCGGGCGATTACGTCACCGGGACGCTGCGCCTGCGCAGCCGGGTGCGCCTCGAGATCGAAGCCGGGGCCACCCTCTTTGCCTCGCCGGATCCCAAGGCCTACGAGTATGACGGGGTCGTGTCCAAGGCCGCGCTGTTCTACGGGGAAGAGCTGGAGGGGGTCACCCTTGGCGGCCGCGGGACGCTCGATGGCCAGGCCGAATACGAGTGGCGGCTCGATGACTTCGAGCGCGCCTTCGACCACAAGACCCACATGCAGAAGTTGGGCAAACCGCTGTTGCGCGCCTTTCCCAAGGGCTTCCCTGCGCGCGTCGTCTTTCCCCATGCGGTGTGGCTGGGACGGTCCAGAGACATCCAGATCTCCGGGCTGAATATTGCGCGTTTCCCAGGGTGGGCGCTCGCCTTCTACGGATGTGAGCGACTGACCTTCGATCGGCTGGGCGTGTATTCGAGCCTGAAGGAGGGAGTCTGGGCCGATGGCATTGACCTGGACGGGTGCCGCGATGTGTCGATCTCCAATTGCAGCATCGAAACCGGCGACGACTGCATCGTCTTCATTTCCACGGACGCCTGGGGTCCTCCGCGGCCGTGCGAAAACATCACCGTCTCCAACTGCCGTCTCTCCTCGGCCTCGGCCGGGGTGAAGTTCAGCGAGGGCAACCGCCTGGCCATTCGCAAGGTCGCGGTTAGCAACACCGTCTTCGCCAATGTGAACCGCGGAATCGTCTTCAGCATCGCCCTGGGCGGCCTGGTCGAAGATGTGCTGCTCTCGAACCTGGTCATGGACTGCCGTCGGTTCGACTGGTTTTGGGCCGGCGACGGCCAGCCGTTCCACTTCCGGATCAAGCGTCTGAGCGAATTCAACGAGGAGCCCCCCAAGGCCGGCGAGCCTCCGCCGGGCCGCATCCGCAACGTCCTCATCCGCGATGTCCTCGCCCAGGCCATGGGAACCTCCCGCATCTACGGCCACCCCGAGAGCCCCCTGGAAGGAATTACGATCGAAAATGTCCGGTTGACGCTCTCGGCCGATCCGGCGGCGCCGTTCGACCTGGCCGATCATGCGCTCCACTTTCGTTGGGCTACCAACCTGACGGTGCGCGGGGTGAACGTCGCCTGGCGGACGCCCGCTCTGCCGGCCTGGCAAAGCGCGTTGTGCTGTCAGGATGTGTCTGGGCTTGAGATCGATCGCTTCTGCGGCAGGGGCGCCGGGCCCGACCGGGCGGCGGTGCTGCTGGAGAACGTGGCCGGGGCCTCTCTTCGCGACTCGCGGCTGTGGGAAGACGCCCGGCTGTTTGCGCGGGTGGCGGGGCAGGGGAGCCGCGCCATCGTCCTTCGGGGCATCGATCTGCCCGAGGCCGCCCTGACCTTCAGCGCCGGCGTCGAAGTGCCGACCGGCGCGGTGCGCCTCCTGGAGACTCGCTGAGGTTTGTGCGGCGCGAGCGCCAACCTCCTTCCGGAGGCTGCCGTCCCGGCTATTTCACCAGGCTGCGCGCGAACTTGTCGATCCGGTCAAGGCCCTTCTCGATGTTGGCCATGCTGGTGGCGTAGCTCAGGCGGATGTAGTCGTCGGCCCCGAAAGCGATGCCGGGCACCGCCGCCACCTTCTCGGCCTCGAGGAGCCGGGCGCAGAAATCGCGGGATTTGAGCCCGGTCTTGGAGATGTTCGGGAAGAGATAGAACGCCCCTTTGGCGTTGACGCAGGAAATGCCGGGGATGCTGTTGAGTTTCTGGTGCGCGTAGCGGCGGCGCTTGTCGAATTCGGCCAGCCACCTGGCCAGGTGCTCTTGGGGCCCGTTGAGGGCGGCCACCGCGCCGCGCTGCGCGAAGCTGGTGGGATTGCTGGTGCTGTGGCTTTGCACGGCGTCGATGGCTTTGGCAATGGGCTCGGGCGCGGCCAGGAACCCGAGGCGCCAGCCGGTCATGCTCCAGGCTTTGGCGAAGCCGTGGACGATGATGGTGTGGTCGAAATGGGCCTGGCTGAACGTGGCCACGCTGCGGACCTTGGCCCCATCGTAAAGGAGATGCTCGTAGATCTCGTCGCTCATGATGAGCACGCCTTTCTCGATGCAGACATCCCCGAGGGCCTTGACTTCGTCCGGCGTATAGACGGAGCCGGTGGGATTGCTCGGCGAGTTCAACACGAACAAGCGCGTGTTCGGCGTGATTGCCGCGCGCAACTGCGCGGCCGTGACCTTGAATTCGGTGGCGTCGGAGGTCTGCAGGATCACAGGGGTGGCGCCGGCCATTTTGACCATTTCCGGGTAGCTCAGCCAATAGGGGGCCGGGATGATGACCTCGTCGCCGGGCTGGCAGGTGGCCATGATCGCGTTGTAGCAGGAGTGCTTGCCTCCGCAGGACACGATCGTTTGCGACGGCTTGTAGGTCAGGCCGTTCTCACGTTTGAACTTGTCAACGATGGCCTGGCGCAGTTCCGGGATGCCGCTGCTGGGGGTGTACTTGGTGAAGCCCTCGGCCAGCGCCTTGATCGCCGCCATCTTGATGTGGTCGGGCGTGTCGAAATCCGGCTCGCCGGCCCCGAATCCAACCACGTCCTGGCCTTCGGCCTTCATCTTCTTGGCGGCGGCGTCGATGGCCAGCGTGAGCGAGGGGGAGAGCGAGGCGGCGGCTTGCGAAATCTTGTAGTTCATAGCTGGGGCATCAATAGCCCTCCCCTCCGCCGGGCGCAAGTCCGAATCCGCCTCGCGGCACGGGCCATCTCCTGCGGGGGCCCGCAGCGCCTGGGGTTGGCAATCGCGCGGCGTTGCGCGCAGCTTCAGGGGCTCAGCCCTCCGCGACCGCCTCGAACATCGCCACGATGTTCTCCGGGGGAACGTTGGCGAGGATGTTGTGCACCTGCTGAAAAACATAGCCGCCGCCCGGCCGCCAGATGTCCATCAGGCGTTTGACGTGTTCGCGGACCTCGCGCGGGCCGGCCTTTGTCAGAACATCCCGGGTGTCGCAGCCGCCGCCCCAGAAGGTCAGCCTCGATCCGAAGTCCTTTTTCAGGTCGGCGGGGTCCATGCCGCGACAGGTGATCTGCACCGGGTTGATCGCGTCCAGCCCGGCGTCGATCAGGTCGGGCAGCAGCTCGCGCACGCCTCCGCAGCAGTGAAGCTGGATTTTCGCGCTGGCCAGCTTGCGGACGCGGTCCCACATGAGCTTCTCGCGCGGTTTGAAGAACTCGCGGTACATCTTCGGGGAGACCTGCGGTCCGTTTTGCATGCCGAGATCGTCGCCGAACACGATGATATCGATGTGGGGCCCCACCGCCGCGAGAAACCGCTCGAGGTTGGCCATGTGGATGTCCATCACCCGGTCCAGGAACTCGTGCGCGCGATCGGGATTTCCCGCCAGGAGCAGAAAGAAGTTGTCGTTGCGGTAAAAAAACTGGCCCATCTCGAGCAGGTTTCCGCCAAACAGGCCCAGGATCGCCCGCGAGGTGGTCTGGCGCAGACGCCGGGCGCCCTCGGCCAACGCCGCCGCCCCTTCCGGCCCGGCGACCAGCGGGCCGGGCGGCGAGGCGATCGAGGTCCACATGCTCTCGCGGAAGGCCTGGGTCAGCAGTTCCAGGTCGTCCTTCTCCTCGAAAGGATAGTAGGCCTGCTCGAAATAGAGCACGCCGTCGGGCATCCGCGCGATGACCCGCCCGCTCGCCGACCGGATCACCCACTCGCCGTCGAGCCGTTCCGGCTGGGTCCAGGCCGGCAACTGGCAGGGGGTGCCGTCGGGCAGTTCCCAATCCGCCCAGTGGCGGTCCTCCAGTGCAAAGGCCCGTCCCAGCTCGATCGTGTCCACGCCGAACCGGTCCAGCACTTCCTCATCCACAATGGCCAGTTGCTGGATGGGATCGTAAACCCGCAGGGGGCGCTTCTCGATGCCCAGGTGCTGGCGCAGCCTGGCGTAAGCCATGGCGCTGATTCCCGAGGAGCGATGGCCCGAGAAGTCGATGGGAATGCGATCCGGCTCCGCATGGTTCAAGGCGGTCAAAACACGTTCGCGGCCTGTCATGCCGCCGATTATCCCCGGTCCCCGCTCGAAATCAAGCCGGCTGAATTCTTTCGGAGCCGCATCGCGCGCGCGGGCAATCCCCTGCGCTTTCGAGGACGCCGGAAGCGCGCCAGCCGGCCGCGCCTGGGGAAAGGACTGCCGCCGCTGTGCCCCAGTGACGGTAGGCGCGGATTCACGATGGGCCGTTTGGGGTTTACTTTTCGACGGGGCGGCTTAGAGTGGCGGCATGCCTGAAGTTGCTCAACTTGTCAGTCGGGGGGCCTCGCTGATCACGCCTGCGCTCACCGAGAAGGTTCTCCGCAATCTGCCCTTCTGGAAGGTGGAATTCACCCAGTTGCCCGAAAGCAATTCGCCGCATCTGTCCGCGCAGCTCGAATTCCTGGCGGACCTGGTGGAGGATTTTGCCGACGGCGCCGACAAGGACATCCCGCATTACGCGGCCGCCCAGGCGGTCTTTGCCCTGATGTATGTTCACCGGAAACTGGCGATTCTCAGCGGCCAGGCCCCCGATCCGTCCATTCTGGACAATTCGAGCGTGGTGCGCGCAGTGCTGATTCAGAACGAAAAGGCCCTTTCGGCCTACGCGGATCGCCACGAGGTGCCCTGGCGCTCGGTCACCAGCAAGCCCTAGCGGGTGAGGAGCCCCACCACGATTTC
>JAKLEJ010000171.1 GCA_022711695.1 Verrucomicrobiota bacterium
CTGCGCGGAGCCCGAACCCTGGTTCGCCGCTTTTTCGGACGCCCCCCGCCGCTAGCGCGGCTTGCTCCCCGCCCAACCCGAATGACTCTCAATCCTCCGCCAACGCGCTTTCCCAATTTAGCGAATAAGACAGACGATCGTCACATTCAAACGCTAAATTGGGGAGCGGGCAGATGACAGCGGTTCGGGGGCGCATCGGGCCAGGAACGGCGCGAGCCCGGTTATTGGCGGATCATGGTCAAAACCATCTTGAAGGCTTTGAGGGCTCTGAGGGCGTGGGGTTGGCCGGCGGGCATGACGATCATGTCGCCCGCCTTCAAGACATGGGGCGCGCCCGAGATCAGGATTTCCGCCTCGCCCTCCAACAGATGGACCAGGGCGTCAAAGGGCGCGGTGTGCTCGCTGAGCCCCTGGCCTTCGTCAAAGGCGAAGAGCGTGACCGTGCCGGTCTTCTTCTTGAGAATCTCGCGGCTGACCACGGCTCCGGCCTGATATTGCATGACCAGCGCCGGATTGGCGGCCTGGGCGACGAATGAGTGCGCGTTGTTCATAAAGACAAGGGGAACATACAACAGACCGCGCCTGCCTGCTTGATCAAGATCAAGAGAATCCACTATTCCTGAACCCGCCTCCCCGCCCTGCGAATAACTCCCATGAAGAGGCGGTTTTCAGCACAGGGAACCTCTGTGTGTGACGTCCCATTTGTGGAACTGGGCCAGTTGCACCGCGTCCAGCGTCGTCTCCAGCTCGGAGAACTTCTACGCATGACGTCCCGGCGCCGGGCAGCCCCGGGCGCGGTTGGAGGGGCAAGGATTCGAGCGCGCGCGCGATCGGAATCCAGTTCGGCCGGCCTGCGCTCGACGGGAGGGAGGCCAAGCGTCAATCGGCCCGCCGCTGGAGAAGTCCGTTTGCCGAAGGGCAGATGTAGATCGCGCTGGCGGGCGAGCAGGTTTTGGATGTCCAGCGCGGCGGACATCTGTTAACGTCGGCATCCAGACATTATGACACCCTGCTGCAAAGTCACCTGCCTGCTGGTCGCGGGGCTTCTTTCGCTGCCGGCGGCCGGGGCCGTCTGGAATCTGAAAGTGGTCACCGACGCTTCGCCCGATTACTCGGACATGGAGAGCCTGGTCCGGAGCGTGACCGACGGCTGGACGACGCCAGCCGAAAAATGCTGGGCCATGTTTTACTGGAACCACATGGCCCGGCGGCAAACCAGCCCCATGGTCGTTCACGGTCTGGCGGTCACCGACCCCATCCGGCAATTCAACGACTACGGCTACGCCATGTGCAGCACCATCTCCGGCGTCAACTGCGCCATTTGGGAGGCCATGGGGCTGCGGCCCAGATACTGGGACATCAGCAATCACACCGTCTCCGAGGTCGAGTATGGCGGGGGCTGGCACATGTACGACAACAGCATGTCCGCGGTCTATACGCTTTGCGACGGCCACACCCTCGCCGGCGTGGCCGACATTGGGCGGACAGGGGCGTGCGGCTTGTCCGGCGGCCGTGTGGAACCCGGGCACATCGCCCGATATCATTGCCTGAACGCCACCAGCGTCAACGGGTTCCTGACCGGGGCCGACACGATCCGCAGCCTCGAAGAGGAATACCGCTGCTTCAATCCCAACGGCCTCAAGCATCGGACCTACTTCTTCGACTGGGATCGCGGCCATCGTTACATCCTGAATCTCAGAGACCACGAAAGCTATGCCCGCTTTTTCCACAGCCTTGGCGAATCGCCGGCGTATTACGTGCCGAACGGCGGCAAGGATCCCGAGAGCGCCAATCCCCGCTACCGCCTCCGCGGAAACGGTCTGCGCCGCTTCGCGCCGGCGCTCACCCCCGATGCATTGGGCCGCCAGGCCCATCAGTTGAGCAACGTGACCGCTCTCGCGCCCGTCGGGGTGGCGCCGTCGGTTGTGGGCCAGCCGGGCGAGATTGTGTTCAAGATCGACAGCGCCAACGTGCTGACGGCGTTGCGCGTGCGCGCGCGCCTGAACCGGCGGACCGAAGCGGACCTGGCGCGAATCTCGATCAGCACGGTCAACGGCCTTCAATGGCGCCAGGTGTGGCAGGCCGGGCAGGCTGGCGAGACCCCCGTGAACCTGGAGTTGATCCAGGAAGTGAATGGGGCCTACGAAGTCCTGGTCAAAGTCACCCTGCAAAGCCAGGCCCGGCCCGCCGACGCCCGCCTGGACGAGATTTCCTTCGAGGCGGTGAGCATGCTCAACAGCAAGACTCAGCCCCGCCTGCTGCTGGGGCGCAACGTGGTCCATGTGGGCGCGGGCGACCCCACCGAGTCGATTGTGCTCTGGCCTGAGTTGCAGAACGACCAGGCGCGTCCCTGGCTTGTCGGCGAGCAGAACCTCGCCTCGACCCGCCGGCACCCCGGCTACATGGGGGCCCTGCATGCCCAACGCCCCAACCAGGAAGCCTTCGCCACGTTCCGCATCGATGCGCCGCGCGACATCGCCCGCTTTCAGTACGGCGGCCGCCTCTACAACCGAGCGCCCAAATCCCGGATCGACTTCCGACACTCGATCGACGGCGGGAAGACCTGGACGCAAACCTATTCTCTCACCAACACTGCGCAGCCCTGGGATGTCATCCACTATGAGACGGTGGAAGCGGTTCCCGCCGGGACTCGCTCCGTGCTGTTCCGCTACGCCCTGAACAGCACGGTCGCGGGGCCCGACGCCTGCAGCCTCTACGCGGTTCGCATGGAGGCGAACCATCTTCCGCCGGAGGCCCCGAACGGGCCGGTCGAGGTCGCGTTTCACTGGAGCGAACGCCAGGCCGATTACTCCCTCGTCAAGCGCAGCCACACCGAACGCGTTTCCCGGCTGCCGCATCGCTATGTGCTTAACGTCGGCGGCGCCGACCACCCGGTGATGGACCAACTGATCGTGAGCGCGCCCGGCGCGGCCCCGGGCGGCCCCGCAGGCTATGCCGACGGCCGGGATGCGGGCGGCGCGAAGTTCGTCCCGCGCTGGGTCACCGTCGGGCGAAACCTGGCGCAGGGATGCGCCTACACGGTGTCCGTCCCCTCGAATGAGCAGTGGGGCGCGGGCGATCCCGAGGGCCGCAAACTGACCGATGGCGTGGTCGGGCCTCCCTATGCCGGCGGCATCGCGCCCCGGTATGGGTTGGGTTGGAACAAGGGATTGACTCCGGAAATCACGGTGGACCTCGGCCAGCCCCAACCGTGCGGGGCCTTTCGCATTCATCTGGGCGCGGGCTGGCCCTGGTGGGATGCGCTGAAAGGCGAGGTCAAGGACCGCGTCGAACTGTTAACCAGCCTGGACGGACGCGACTATGCCAGCCTGGGCTTCTTCGATCTGAACCTGCGATGGAAGGACATTCCCGTCAATCACCTGTGGCCGGACGAAGAGGTCATCGCCGCCCACGCCTTCGAGTTGCTGCCGCCGGCGCCGGCCCGGGCGCGGTATGTTCGTTTCAAAGTGGCCCCCGAGCGTTCGGCGATCGTCAGCGAGGTGCAGGTGTTCGACTCGGTGAGATACGAGCCCTTTGACCTGCGGCTCAGGCTTCCGACGGATTCGCCGGCGCCGCGCTGAGTTTCGACGCGGCTTGCGCCCGGCTTTGGGCGGGGCGCCCGGGGCCCTTGAACGGATCAGCGAAACGGGCTCTGCGACGGGTCCCCGGAGGCGCCGAAGTAGCTTGAGCCCGACTGCCAGTTGGTCAGCGCGCCGATCCGCATCTCGCGGAAACTGCGAACCGAGCCGTAGTCATAGGTCACCTCGAACTCCATCTCGACGGGCTGGTTGGTGCGGCCCCGGAGATAGGCGGCCACCTCGTCCGAGTAGAGGCCGAACTCGTAGCCCGGGTAGTTGGCAAACGAGAGGATCACGTGAGTCCCTTTCATGGAAGGGTCGGACCGCGGGGCCACGCGCCAGTTCATGGGATGAATCACCCGCCGGGTGTAGCCGACAAACGGCCCGTAAGCCGCCAGCCCAAAAAGGATTCCCCAGGCCCCGAGGATGAGGGCCGCGCCACGCGGCCCGATGTTGCGCCGGGCCACCACTCGGAACAAGACCACCCCCACCAGCAGCGTGATCAGCCCCAGAATCAGGATGAAGGGGCGTGTGTCGATATAGGCCAGTGTCACGAGAATTGTCTTTCGGATGGGCCGCCCGGGTTCCGCGTTCGCCCGAGGCGGGCCGCTCACTTCTTTCTGGAGAGGAAACGCGGTCCCACCCAGCGGGTGTTGTATTTTCGGATCCAGTCGTCGTTGGCCAGCGCCGGGCGCGACTCGCTGCCGTAACGCTGGTCGTCCATTCCATGCCAGGGCAACGGTTCCACGGTGGCGCCCAGCCGCACATGGAAATCGGTGTCCTTGTCCCAGCCGCAGGAGAGCAGGAAGAAATCGCGCGCCAGCCCCGGGGCGGCCGGGGGGAGTTGGCTCGCAGGGAAGGCCAGGGTCAGCTCGTCCCCGCCGTTGATCAGGGCCAGCGCATTGTCCCGCGCCGCCACCAGCTCGAGCGCCGGGCCGTAGCGGGTGCACCAACCGCCAGGCAAAAAGTCGAACACCGTCGTGGCGGACACCTGCTCATAGACGGGGGTGAACGGCTGGTTCCATGGCAGGTCCGCCATCCGGCTGAAGCCTCGCCAGTGCAGGTGGGCTTCCTCGGGCAGGAGCTCCCGGATCCGGGTCAGTCCGGGATCGGCCTTTTCGAACAGGGCGATTCGATCCCAATGCAGTTCGTAGGCCGCGCTCAAGCGCAGCCGGCAGGCGGCAAACGGCAGGCGGCCCGACAAATCCGTCAGAATGGTCTTGGTCTTCCCCGAGGGCGCGCCCACCACTCCCTCCAGGATCTGCCAATGGCCGTCCGGCCCCTCCGCTTCCAGGACAGGGAAGGGGAATGGCAGGTCCGGATGGTGCGAGGCGGCGATGTTGGCCATGCCTCCGCCCAGCCGCAGCCAACCCGTGAGCGCCAGCACCCAGGGGCGGGCGGGATCGAGAGGGCCGAAGTCGAGCACGTAGTCGTGCGGCGCCGCCAGGCCGCGCAGATGAAGGCCGCGCAGTTCCGGCGGAGACGCCAGGCGGCCGTCGGCCTCGGCCACCAGGGAGGTCATATCTTCGCCCGTCCCTCGCGTTGCTTTTCGCAAAGGCTGGCGCCGATGCAGGCTCATCAGTTCGTGCGGCGGGTAGGGCTTGCCGGGCCGGAGTTTGCTCGTGGAATGCACCTCGGTGTCCGGCGGATGATCGGCAACCAGCAGGCGGGCATGATCCAGGTAGAGGACCTCGCGCAGCTCCTCGGTCACCTGGAGCAGGTAGCGCCCGTCCCTGGGCCGCAACCGGCGGTCATCGCCCAGCCAGACGATCTCGGTGGTGTCGGCCTCCACATAGCGGTTCTCCGCCACCGGCAACCCCAGCGGCGCGGCGCCAAGGATGTCCGTGACAAAACGAAACCGCTGTCCATCCCAGGCATAGAGGTAGGGGCAGGACCCCTCCTGGATGTTGAGTTCCTCGAGGAGTAGCGGCGCGTGCGGGTCCACTTTGACATCGACGTAGCTGGGGCTGGTGTTAAACCACCGCGCATTCACCGAATCGAGCTGGCTGTGCCGGCCCACGCCGATCTCGACCGGCAGCGATTGCACGCGGCGCGCCAGCCGCAGGTCGGCCGAGGCCAGCTCGATCCGGATGCCCAGGCCGCTGCCGTTCGAGCGCCGGCCCAGGAGGTGCAGCTTGAGCTGCAAGTTGGCGTTGCCCCCGTCGTTGCGCAGGTGGCGGAGTCCGCTCGGTCCGCTGAGCACGAAATCCGTGTCGCCGTCCAGGTCGAAATCCGCCGCAGCCAGGCCGTCCACCGGTTCGGGACCCAACCGATCCAGTTGCAGCGCGGCGGTCGTTTCGCGAAAGCCGGCCGGCCCGAGATTGCGCCACGCGCGCGCGCCTTTGCCCGCGGCCACGATATCCAGCCAGCCGTCGTTGTCGTAGTCCACCAGCCGCAGCGTCGTCGGTTCCAGGCCGCCCGCCGCCAGGCTGACGCGCTTGGGATTGCCCGCGAAGACGATCTCGATCGCCGAGGGCGTCGCCGCCGCCAGGTCGGGCAGGAGATCGTTGTTCAAATCGCCTGCGGCTAAGAGGCGCGCGGCCGGCCAGGTCGCCGGCGAATTGGTCGGGACCAGCGGCCCCCCGCGCTGCTTGGCCAGCAGGAGCGGGGCCGCCCCGTCGCGCGCCAGCAGCAGGTCTTGCACGTCGTCGTTGTTCCAGTCCTCCACCGCGAGTTGCCTCACTCCCGTCAGCGCGGCGGGCACGCCGGACGTGGCGGTGCAGTCGGAGAAATACAGGTTGCCCAGGTTCCGCAGCACGCGCACGCCCAGGTTTTCCGGGCTCACCGTCACCAGGTCGAGGCTCCCCCGGTAATCGAGGTCCAGCAGCGCGCCCTCCACCGCGCCGACCTTGCCCAGGCCCGCGAAGAGGGTGGCGTCGGTCATCGCGCCGTTGGTCGAGAACTTGAACAGTTTCACGCCTTTGTCGCCCAGAAAGAGCGCGTCCGGGGCGCCGTCGTTGTTGAGGTCGGCGACCAGGCACCGCGTATAGCGGGCGCCCGGGACCCCGGGCCGCGGCTCGCCCTGCGCGCGAAAGACGCCGTTGCTGTTGAGCAGCAGGCGAAAGCTGCCGCCGGTTTCCAGGGCCAGGAGGTGGTTGCGACCGTCCTGCGCAAAGTCGATCGCGCCAGGCGGACCTCGGAACCGGCCTGCCTCGGGCAACGCTGCCGCGGTGGTGTCCGTGAAGACGACTTGGACGCCGGTTGGCGACGGGGGAGCGACGCGGATGGGCACTCGGGCCGCGGTGTATTGGCATTTCTCGAGGGCCGCCGGCGTGGTGAGCTGGCCGGGGCGGCTGGCCAGGGCCTGCTGGTGCGCCTGGAGCGCGGCATCCGCCTCGGCGGCTCTCCCCGCGCGGCGCAGGGCCTGGCTCAACCGGTATTGCGCTGCCGGGTGGTCCGGTTCGAACTGGACCATGGTCTGCCACTCGTTGATGGCCTCCTCGACCTTGCCCCATCCCTCGTAGGCCAGGCCAAGCTGAAAGGCCACCGCGTTGACCGTGACGTCGATGTTCTTGGCCTGGGTCAGGGCCTGGACCGCCTGCTCGAATCGGCCTGCATGCAGGTGGGCCAATCCCAGCACATACCAGGCGGCCGCCAGGTTCTTGTCCCTTTCGACCAAGGCCTGGGCCCGGCGGGCGGCGGCGTCATTCTGCCCCGACTGGAGCAGCGCCAGCGCCACATTAAACTCCGCATCGGGTTGGGTGGGGTCCAGGGCCAGCGCCTTTTCGAACGCGGTCAGCG
>JAKLEJ010000172.1 GCA_022711695.1 Verrucomicrobiota bacterium
GGCAGGCGGAATCGACTTCCGGCGCCGGATGAAAACAGGTGCGGGAAATGCGAAACCAGCCGCGCGGCTCGAAGCGCAGTTGCACCAGCAGCGTCAGCAGCCCGTATTCGGGACGCCCGGCGGCGGCGGCCAGGCGTTGGGCCACCTCAAGTTGAAGAGTCGCGACCATCAGGGCGGGCGGCGCCGGCGACCGGGCCAGTTCCACAAGAATGGGCGAGGCCACCGAATAAGGAAGATTCGAGACCAGTTTCCAGTCCGACCAATCGTGTGTGGCCTCGCGCAGGAATTCCAGGGCGTCGGCAAGCACCAGGCGCAAGCCGGGCTGGGAAGGCAGGCCCAGGCGCGAGGCGGAGGCAGGCAAACGCTCGACGGCGACGCCAAAACGATCCGCCAGGAGGGCCGTTAGTCGGGCGTCCTTCTCGATGGCCAGCACCTGTCCGGCTTCCGCCAGCAGCAACTCGGTGAGCGGGCCCAAACCCGGGCCAATCTCGAGAACGCGATCCGAAGCTCGCAAGTCCGCTGCGGCTGCGATTCGGCGGAGTTGGTTGCCATCATGAAGGAAGTTCTGTCCCAGGGACTTCGTCAGGTGAATGTCGTGTGCTGCCAGAAACCGCTTCATTTCCGAGAGGGTCACGAGAGCACCTCCCCCAGAGCCGCGACCGCGGCGCGCAACGCGGTTTCGGGGATGGTCAAGGGCGGCGTGAAGGCAATGACGTTTGCATGCTCGCCTTCGGGCAGCAGAACGAAACCCCGGTGAAGCATCTCCTTGATGGCATGCAGGCTCGGAGCAGTGGCTGGCGCCCCGCCACCCAGGCACAGTTCCAGCCCCGCCATCAGCCCCAGCCCGCGGGCCTGCAACCGCAGCGCCCCTCGGCGCGGTCCGAGTGCGCTCAGCCAGGCGAGCAGCCGGCGACCCAGCGCGGCGCTGCGCCCCACCAGCCGCTGCCGGCGGATTTCGCCAATCTGCGCCAGGGCCATGGCACAACCGACCGGGTGGCCCAGGAAGGTGCTGGTGTGGATGGCTTCGCCGGTCGAAGCCGGCCATGCGGCGTCCATCAACTCGGCCCGACCCACGCACGCTGAGAGGGGAAAGCCGCCCGTGAGGGCTTTGCCCAGACAGATCAGGTCGGGTTGGGTTGCGGTGTGTTCACAGGCGAACCAGCGCCCTGTCCTGCCAAAACCCGTGTAAATTTCGTCTGCGATCAGAACTGCGCCCGCCTCGTCGCAGAGACGGCGGAGCAGTGGAAGAAATCCGGGGGGCGGCAGCCGAATGCCTCCACGAGCCTGGATGGGCTCGACGAGGATGGCCCCCACGGGCCGCTGCCGGCAGAGGCGTCGGATGGACTCCTCGACCTCCGCCAGCGAACACTCGTTGCGGGGATAGGGGGCGAACCAGCCAAATCGGCCGAGCTGCCCCAGAAACGGCCGTCGGAACAGCTCCCGGTGGGTGGCGTTCAGCGCGCCATAGCCCAGTCCGTGGTAGCCCCCTTCGAAGGCAATGACCCCGCGCTTGCGGGTGGCCAGGTGGGCCGTCTTGAGCGCCGCCTCCACCGCCTCGAAGCCGGAATTGCAGAAGAGGGTCTTCCCGTGCGTCGCCGGGCGGGGTCCGCGTGTCCGGGCGTCGTGCGAGGCGCTCCAGCGGCCGAACGTGAGCCGGCTCAACTCTCGGGCCAGTTGCGCTTTGCGGTCATGGGGATGCACGTCGCCCATCGCGTGCAACAACTCGTCCATCTGCTGCTTTGCCGCGCGGACGACCGCCCGGTTTGCGTGGCCGGCGGCGGCCACGCCGAACGCGGCCGTCAGGTCGATGTAAACCCGCCCTTCGGCGTCCCACACGCGGGCGTCGCGGGCGCGCTTCCAGACGGTGGGCCACGAGCCATCGGGCTCGATGCAGGTGACATTGCGCGACTCGAATCGCTGCAACAGGGCCAGGGTGCTGCGGGTGCTCATCGGCCGTGCTCAGACGCCCCGGGTTTCCGGTGGCCAGAGAAGCTTGTGCAATTGCGTCTGGAGCCGCACCGGCAGCGCGTCCGCCACGATTCGCTCGGCCAGCTCGCGGCGGCTCAGGGGCGTGTGGTCGGCCGGAAACGGTTTCAGGGACGCGTCCCGCATCGCGGGCGTCAGCGGCTCGGCCCAGGAAAACAGCACCGGGCAAAGAGACGCCAGCCTTCGCTCGGCGACCGTGCGGCGCGCCCATCGGTAATCCTCGACGCTGGCGATCACAAACTTGAGCTCGTCGCTGGGGCGAAGCCGCTCAAGATTCTCCCAGCGGATGCGCGCCGACTCGCCGCTGGAGGGGCACTTCAGGTCCATGATGCGGCGCACCCGCGGATCGACCGGGCCGATATCGATGGCGCCGCTGGTTTCGAGCAGCACCGTGCGACCCCGGGCGGCCAGGCGTTCGAGCAGGACGAGCGAGGCCGGCTGCAGAAGCGGTTCCCCGCCCGTGAGTTCGACCAGGGGCAGAGCCGGGCTGGCCCCGCCCGCGGCGAACGGTTGCGCCAAGGTCTCCACCCGCTGAAGCACCTCGTCGAGATCGAGCCGGGCGCCCTCCGAAAACGCGTAGGCCGTGTCGCACCAGGCGCAGCGCAGGTTGCATCCCGTCAGCCGGATGAACACGCACGGCAGCCCCGCGAAGGTGCTCTCGCCTTGCAGGCTCAGGAAAATCTCGTTCACGACAAGCGCGCCGGTCATCGGCCCCAATCTAAGCCCGCAACGCCGCCTTGGGAATCCCCAAATCCTCGCCCGGATCTCCGTTCGCTCCGGCCTGGCCCCGCCCGGGCGCGGGTGGTCTTGGAGGACGATGCTCCGTCAGCGCCCCTCGTCCTTTTCGCGCCCCGAACCGCGCGCTTTGTGTCCGCTTGGAACGCAATTCGGCGCGAAATAAAGCTTTCCTCAGAAGGGGAAACGCGTAAGAGTCTCGGAAAGATTTTTTGGTTTGACCGTCCTGCCTCGTTTCGGATTACTAACGGGGCTTTCGGGTCGGTGGCGTGCGCTTCGGGGACGCGGAGCGGAAACACGGCGGCGGATGCAAACGTCGGATGCTGAATTCGAAATCATTTTTGGCGTTGGACATGGGCGCGGCGACGCTCAAACTCGCGGAGTTTGAGCCGAACGAAGCCGGCGGCCTGCGTTTGAAGCAGTGGGGCATCAAGTCCCTCGGCAGCGAGGGTTTTCAGGATGCCACGCGCCCAGCCGCCGTGGTTCGCTGTCTGCAGGAATTGCTCGCCGAGAACAATTTCACCTCGCGGCTGGTGAACGTGTGCGCGCCCGGGTTCCACGTTTTCTCGAAGTTCGTCAAGCTGCCGCCGGTGGACAGTTCGAAGGTCACCCAGATCATCCAGTACGAGGCGCAGCAGAACGTGCCCTTCCCGCTGGAGGAAGTCGTGTGGGACTACCAGATCCTCGGCGCCACGCCCAGCGGCGAGCTGGAGGTGCTGCTGGTGGCGATCAAGCAGGATGTGGTCGAGGGCATCTTCAAGGGCGCCGAGTCGGCGGGGTTGCGCCTGCAGTTGGTGGATGTGGGCCCGGCGGCGTTGTGCAACGCCTTTCGCTACAACTACGGCGATCTCGAAGGCTGCACCATGCTCCTGGACATCGGGGCCAAGACCAGCAACCTGCTCTTCTTCGAGGGCGAAAACGTTTATTCCCGCGGGATCAACATCGGCGCCAACGCCATCACCGTCGATTTCTCGAAGGAATCGAAGCTGGGATTGGAAGAGGCGGAGCGCCTGAAGGTTACGGAGGGATTCGTGGGCCTGACCGGCGCCTACGAGGACCCCGAGAACCCGCACCAGGCGGCCATCTCCAAGATTGCCAGGCAGGTGATGACGCGCCTGCATATCCAGGTCAATCAGACCATCCAGTTCTATCGCGGCCAGCAGGGAGGCTCCCTGCCGCAGCGCCTGTTCCTGAGCGGCGGCGCGGCCATGATGCCCTACACCGCGCAGTTTTTCACCGAGAAGCTCAACCTGCCGGTGGACTATTTCAATCCGTTCCGAAACCTCCAGATCGATCCCGGTCTGAATGTGGATGAACTCTGCAAGGTGGGGCACTCCTTTGGCGAGGTGGTGGGACTGAGCCTGCGCAACCTGGCTCATTGCCCGGTCGAGCTGAACCTGATGCCGCGCAGCTCGCGCAATCGGCAGCAATTCAACGCCAGGAAGCCCTACCTGGCCGCCGCCGCCGCCAGCCTCATCCTGATCATTTGGGCGTTTGGCCTCTTCTACGCCAAGACCTCCGGCATCAAGCAGCAGTCGCTGGACCGGCTGACGACCGAGGTCGAGCCGCGCATCGCGCGCGAAGGCGAACTCAACCTGGCCATGCAGCAATTGGCGATGGCCAAGGCTTCGGCCGACCAGTTCAGCGCCTGGCTCGAGGAGCGGACCTACTGGACCAGCCTCATCCTCGAGCTGCGCCAGATCCTCATGGAGGTCGAGAGCCAGGGCAAACGGGAGTTCGGCACGGATACCGGCATGTGGGTGGAGAGCTTCGAGCCCATCCTGCCGGCTTCGGCGGGCGAGAGCGGCCCGGTGATTCGCCCCGAGCAAAGCCGGCGCCGCAAGGGCCTGCCGCCGCGCGGCCCGGCCTTGCCGGCAGACCTGCTGGCGATCATGGCCACCTCCGGCCCGCCCAGCGGCGCCTCCTCTGCCGTGGCCTCCAATGCGCCCGCCGGACCGCCGCCGGGGGTCATCGCCTTCATCAACCTGCGCTGCCGTATGGTGGATCTCAAGGGCGTCAGCGCCGACGCCAACACCAAGTTCGCCTACATGCTCGAGAAGGCCCTTTCCAGCAGTCCGAAGTTCGTGGCCGGCGCGGCCCGTTTCGGGCAGCTTGAACCCGCCGGCGACAATCTCACCTTCAAGCTGCAGGTGACCCTGACCCTCAAGAACCCCTTGAAACTTTGATGCTCTGGCTCAAACGCAATGCGGGATGGGCGGCGGCCATCGCCGTGGCCGTGCTGTTGGCGGGCGCGGGCGCCTATTACGTTTTCACGCAGTATTCCCTGAACGAGGAACTGACCACGAAACTTGGCGAAGCCAAGGCCCAGTTGGATCGCCTGACCACCACTGTCAAGCCCTCGCCCACCCCGGAGAATGTCCGCGCGGCCAGCGAGGATGTGCGGCGCTCGCGCGAGTATTCGGCGCTGGCCCAGCGCCTCTTTGTCGCCACGCCCTACCAGCCGCTGAACAACCAGACCTATAAATCCCTGCTCGAAAACACCCTGGCCGACCTGCGCCGCCAAGCCGTCGCCGCCAGCGTCGAGATTCCCACCAACTACAGCTTTTCCTTCGAGGCTCAAGTCCGGCCCATGACCTTCGAGCCCGCCAGCCTGAAGCCGCTTTCCGACCAGTTGATCGAGGTGAGCGAGGTCTGCCGCGCCCTTTTCAAGGCGCGCGTTCACAAGCTGGAATCGATCCGCCGCGTGGGGGTGTCGGCCCACGACACTCAGGGCGCCACCGACATCCTCCAGGGCGTCGTCGTGACCACCAACCGGTTCACCGGGCTCTGGGCCTGGCCCTACGAATTCACGTTCGAATGTTTCAGTTCCGAGCTGGCCGCCACTCTCGAGGAGCTTTCCCGCGCGCCCCGGATGACCGTGGTCAAGAATATCCTGGTGGACACCACGGAGGGCTCAGGGCCGCCTCCGCCCGGCCTGATGCCGCCGCCGCAGGATCCCGGCATGCCTCTTCGCGGTCCAGGCATGCGCGGCCCGGGCATGCGGGGAGTGCGTCCTCCGCCCGGGGGCGGTCCACCCGGCGCTCCCCCGGTTCGGGGCGGGCTGACCACCGTTCTCGAGGAACGTTTGCTGCGGGTGGTGCTCCTGGTCCATGTGATCAAACCTGCCAGATAGCCGATGGATTTCTTGAAATCAATCCCAGCGCTGCTGCGGCAGCATTACGAGAAAGCCTTGCTCGGGCTGGCTCTGGCGGCGCTTGTCCTGTCCGGGCTGCTGCTGACCTCGCAGAAACAAAAACAGGAGGAGGGTCTCAAGGAGTACATGGTGGACGCCCTTTCGCGGCGCAAGCCCTTTCCCTATACCAACGTGGATTGGGGCCCCTATTTTGCGTCCGCTCAGAGGGCTACCAATTCGATTTCGGTCGATTTTACCCGCCCCCGGCTGCACAATGTCTTCGGTCCGGTGAAATGGCAGCGGCGTCCCGATGACCGCCTGATCAAGATCGAGGTGGGCAACGAGATCGGCGCCGAGGCCATGAAGGTTACCCGGATCGTCCCGCTCTACCTGAACATCACCCTGGACAAGGCCAGCGGCGCCAACGGGTTCTTCATCAGCGTGGTCAGCGAAGGCGCCACCAACGCCTTTTTGCGAAAGAAGTTCCAGTCCTACGTCACTCCCGGCGGCAAGGATCGCCTGAACACGTTCGTTCTCAAGGACGTCAAGGGCGCCGGCGACGAGGCCGAACTGGCGCTGGAACTGGCCGACACCGGCGAGAAGATCGCCCTTTCCACCAACCGGCCGTTCCGGCGGGTGGACGGCTACAAAACCGATTTGAGCTACCCGCCCGAAAACAGGTCGTTTTCGGAGAAGCGCGTGAACGACACCCTCACCCTGGCCGGGGAGGACTACATTGTCGTTGCCATCTCGCAAGACGAGGTTGTATTGTCTGCGCGCTCAAATAACAAACGAACAACACTCCGTTACAATGCGGCGCCTTAATCAGACCGTATTCGCAGCCCATTCACCCTCTGTACCCACCCGCCGACTTATGAGCAAGATGCTGTCGCTTCTGTTTTGCCTGACCGTGAGCGCGAGTCTGAGCGCCCTGGCCCAGACGGCCAACGACGCCGTGGGCTTGGCGGTGGACGAAAGCGTGCGCCGGCAGGAAACCAAGCAGACCATGCGCACCCGCCTGATCGAGGCGCAGGCGGCGCAGAAACGGGGCGAGATCGCCAGCGCGGCGCGCTTCTACGATCTGGCCGTCGAACTGGGAAAACAGGTGGGCACCGGGGTCGAGGTCGAGCAAAAACAGGCGGTCGAGGGGGTTCTTGCCGCCCGCACCCACCTGGCCCGGCAGGCCCAGCGGCGCATGGATTTCGCCGAGGCCGAGACCGAGATCCGGCGCATGATGGCCGTCTCCCCCAAGAACACCGACGTGCTCGCCCTCAAGAAGGAGAACGACCGCCTTTGGGCCGAGTCCAAGGCCATTTTGCCCGGCGCGGACATCACCGCCAAAGCCTCCGAGATTTACACCAACCGCGTCAAGTCCTCGAGCCTCGTTCAGGACGGACGCTTTCTGTATGAAAACGGGCGCCTCGAGGAGGCCGAACAG
>JAKLEJ010000173.1 GCA_022711695.1 Verrucomicrobiota bacterium
TTCCACCAGGTCACCGGCATGCTGCGCGACGATCCGGTGTGCTGGAAGGAGGTCGATGCCTGGATCGAAGCCGCGCGCGTGGCCGCGGTGATGTTCCACAACCGGCTGGGGCTGATGGGCCATTATTACTGCGGCATGCTCGACATCGCCTCGGACCTGACCCAGCACTGCGCCGCCTTCGGGGGGCACATGGAGATCGTGGAGGTGGACGAACTGGCGGCCTTGAGGCGCGCGGTGAGCGCGCGCCAGGTGCGGGCGCGGGTGGCCGAGTTCCATCGCGCCTTCGAGGTGCAGCCGGATTGTCCCCGGGCGGAGCTGGAACGGGCCGCGCGTACGTCGGTGGCGCTGGACCGGCTGGTGGCCGCCCATGACCTCGGCTCGCTGGCCTACTATTACATGGGAACCGGCAACGCCGAAAACGAGGATGCCATCAGCTCGATCATCCTGGGCAACTCGCTGCTGACCGCGCGGGGCGTGCCCGTGGCCGGCGAATACGAGGTTAAGAACGCCCAGGCGATGAAGATCATGGACGCGTTCGGCGCGGGCGGGTCGTTCACGGAGTATTACGCGATGGATTTCAACGACGACGTGGTGCTGATGGGCCACGATGGCCCCGGCCACATCGCCATCGCCCAGGGCAAGACCAAGGTGCGTCCGCTCCGCGTGTACCATGGCAAGGTCGGCCGCGGCCTTTCGGTGGAGATGTCCGTCAAGCACGGGCCGGTCACACTCCTGGCCGTGGTGCAGACCGTCGAGGGAAAGCTCAAGCTGCTGGTGGCCGAGGGCGAGTCCGTTCCCGGCCCCATTCTCGAGATCGGCAACACCAACAGCCGCTACCGCTTTTCCATCGGCGCCCGGCGGTTCGTCAACGAATGGAATGTCCATGGCCCGGCCCACCACTGCGCGGTGGGCGTCGGCCACCTTTCGGACAAGATCGAAAAGCTTGGCCGGCTGCTGCGGCTGGAAACGGCGCGGGTTTGCTGAACCATGCTCCCATTGACTATGAAGCGAGGCTTGAAATTGTTGCTGGCAACGTTTGTCTGGCTGGGCGCGGTCCAGGCCCCCGGGGCGGACTTTCGGGCCGAGGTGGAGAAGGACTGGGCCAGGCAGGAACAGCGGTTTGGCCGGACGGCCGATTCCGCGCAGGCCCTGCGGGAGGCGCTGCGGCGGGCCGACACACTGTGCGCCGATCCGGCCGCCATGGGCGAAGCCGCCCGCCTGGAATCGTTCCGGCGGACCCTGGAGGGGCTTCGCGGCGCGCTGGCGAATCCAGACTCCCTGCCGGCGGCCGCGCGCCTCGAGTCCTACCACGCGGTTCGCTGGCTCACCCGGGACTGGCTGCTGTCCGATCCGCAAGTCGCCGGGCGCCCGATCGTGTTCATGAAGCGCAACCGGTTCATCTGCCAGATGCTCCACGAGTACATGGGCTATTTCTACGATTACGGGAATATTCCCGCGGGGGGCGGCCTCTTCGTTTTGGAGGAGCCCGGCCGCTCGATGAAGATCCGCGATCTCACCCCGGCCAGCCTGCCCCCGGGCAACTACACCACACTCGCGCTCTCCTACGACGCCCGGACGCTCTTCTTTGCCTTCGCCGAGCGGTCGGCGACCAAGCCCGATTTCCGGTCCCCGAGTCGCCGCTCCTTCCACCTTTTCTCGCTGGAGATCGAGGGCGGCCGGCTGCGCCAGATCACCGACGGAGTGGAGGACGATTTTGACCCGCACCCGCTGCCGGACGGCGGGCTGGCGTTCATGTCCAGCCGGCGGGGCGGGTTTGCGCGCTGCAACAACGCCTGGGAGCCCATCGCCAGCTACACCCTGCACCGGGTCCAGCCCGATGGCTCGGGGCTGCGGGTGCTCTCGGTTCACGAAACCAGCGAGTGGCATCCGTTCGTCCTGAACGACGGACGCCTGGTGTACATCCGCTGGGATTACGTGGACCGCTCGGCGGCCAATTTCCACGGATTATGGACCTGCCGGCCCGACGGCTCCGCGGTGGCCGGCCTCTTCGGGAACTACACCATGCGCATCAACGCCTGCTATCAGCCCCGGCCCATCCCCGGCTCGGACCGCTTGCTGTTCGTGGCGGGAGCGCATCACGCCGACGTGGGCGGCAGCCTTGTCCTGCTCGATCCGAACCGGACCGGCTACGATCCCAAAGACGGCCAGGACCTTTTCGACGGGGTCGAGGTGCTGACGCCGGAGGTGTGCTTTCCCGAGTCCGATGGCTGGCCCAAGAGCTATTTTCACGGACCCTGGCCGCTCTCGGAGCACTGCAGCCTGGTGGCCTTCAGCCTCGATCCGCTCCCCGGCATGAGTTCGGGGCACAGCAAGGACACCCGGACCGGCCTCTACTATTTCGACCGCGGCGGCAACCTCGAGCTGCTTTACCAGGACTCGACCATCTCCAGCATGTACCCCATTCCGCTGGCGGCGCGGCGTCCCCCGCCGACGATCGCCTCGGTGCTGGACGAAACGCTGGGGCAGGAGGGCGAGTTCCTGCTGCAGGATGTCCGCCGCAGCCATTTCTCCCTGCCGCCCAACCGGCCCATTCGGGAACTGCGCGTCTTCCAGGTGCTGCCCAAAGGCGGCTCGCACACGGCCAACGATCCGCGCCTGGGCCACGCCAACGCCGAAAGCGCGCGCCTGCTGCTGGGAACCGTCCCGGTCGAGCCGGACGGCTCGGCCTACTTCCGGGCCCCGGCCGGCAAGCCTCTCTATTTCCAGGCGGTGGACGAACATGGCCGGGCGGTTCAGAGCATGCGCAGCGTGACCTACCTGCAGCCGGGCGAGCGGCGGAGCTGCGTGGGCTGCCATGAGCCCGTGGGCGCCGCAGCCGCCAACCTCCCCGTGCTCGCCGCGCGCCGGGCGCCCTCGAGCCTCGCCCCGGGGCCCGCCGGCTCGCAGCCGTTCAGCTTTCCCCTGCTCGTTCAGCCCGTGCTCGAACGCCACTGCGTGCGCTGCCACGATGGAACCCCGGGCCCCGGCAAAAGCAAACCGGCGCTCACCGCCGGCCCGGCGGGCGCCTTTTCGCGGGGCTACGCGGAGCTCAAGCCCTACCTCCGCTGGTACGAATGGGGAGGCGCCAGCATCAGCCAGATCGCCACGCACCCCGGCAGGATCGGGGCCGACGCCAGCCCGCTCTCGAGGATCATCGACGACGCCACGCACCGCGCGGAGGTCCGGATGACCGACGGGGAGAGACGCCAGCTCTATCTGTGGATGGACGCGAATGCGCCCTTTTACGGAAGCTACGACCCGGAAGAGCAGCTTGCCCAGCGCAGCGGACGGCCGACGCCCGTGCCGCGGGTTCAGTAAGCCGGCGGATTACTCCGCGGCCACCGTGTCCATGTCCTCGGTGTAGTAGAGAATGCGGCCGCAGTTGGGGCAGGACACCATCTCCTGCTCCGCCTGGCAGGAGACCACCACCTGCCGTTGCAGCGTCATGTGGCAGCCGCCGCAGACGCCGCGGTGAATGCCCACGATCACGCTGTTGCCTTTGCTTTTGAAAAGCCGTTCGTAGCGGCCGCGCGACGACTCGTCCACGGCCCCCGCCAACTCGGCGCGCCCCGTCTCCAACTGCCCCAGCTCGCTCTTGAGATCCTGTTCGCGGCGGGCCAGGTCGGCCAGCTTGCCATCGACCAGTTGCTGGGTCTGCTGCGCCGCCCCGGACGCCGAGCGGATTTCGGCCTGGGCCTGGTCCGCCTGCTCCATGAGCTCGAGAATACGGTCCTCGATCTTGCCGATGTTTGCCTTGCAGGTGTCGATCTCGTGGGTGAGGGCGCGGTATTCCTCGTTCTTGCGGGTCTGGAACTGCTGCAGCGAGTAGCGGTCGATCATCTGCTTTTGGGCCTCGACCTCCAGCTCGAGCTCCTTCCGGGCGGTCTCGATCTGCATGGCCCGCAGGCGGGCGGCCTCGAGCCGCGCCTGGCAGGCCGCCGCCTGGACGGTGAACGTCTGGCGTTCCGGGGCGATTCGCCCCAGTTGTTCCCTTAGCCGGGCCAGATTGCGGTCCCGCTCTTGCAGCGTTAGCAGGTTCTTGATGACTTCCAGCATGATGACCAGTCTCTGTGGCCGGAAACGTTATCGGCGCCGCCCCGGCAAGTCAATGCGTGTTCCTGATTTCTTTCCGAATGGCTGTTGCGCTTTGCGCGCCGCTTGGGTACTTCTTTGGATGTGCGATTTATCGGCGGAGTCATCGAGAAGCTGCAGCGCCATCCCAAGCGGATCGTCTTTCCGGAAGGGACGGATGCGCGGATTCTGCAGGCGGCGCGCCAGTTCTGCTCGTTGCAACTGGGGGCCCCGATTCTGCTGGGCGACCGCGCCCGAATCAAAAACACCGCCGAGAACCTCAATCTCTCCCTGCGCGGCATCCGCACCATCCATCCCGCCGAGAGCGAGGACCTCGAGGAGTTCGCGGGCCGCTATCGCTCGCTGGGGCAGCCTCCGGACCTGACGCCGGGCCAGGCGCGCGAAGTGATGCTCGATCCCAACTGCTACGGCGCCATGATGGTGGCCATGCACCAGGCCGACGGGCTGATCACCGGCGCGACCGACGCCTCGGCGGCGGCCCTCCAGTCCATGCTCCACATCATTCATCCGGCCCCGGGCATCGCCAGCCCGTCCAGTTGCATGGCCATGGAGGTCGAGGACACCCGGTTCGGCGAGCAGGGCGTTTTGTTCCTGGCCGATTGCGGGGTGATCCCCGAGCCGGACGCCAGCCAGTTGTCGGACATTGCCGTCTCCACCGCCCTGCTGGCGCGCCAGCTCCTCGGGGTTCGTCCCCGGGTGGCCATGCTGAGCTACTCCAGCCTCGGCCATTTCTCGCATCCGGCGCCGGCGCGGGTGCGGGCTGCCACCGTCCTGGCCCGGGAAAAGGCGCAGGCCCGGGGCCTGGAAGCCGACTTCGAAGGCGAGCTGCAGGTGGACGCGGCCCTGGTGCCGCACATTGCCCTGCGCAAAGCGCCCGAGAGCCTCGTGGCCGGCAAGGCCAACGTGCTCATCTTCCCGGACCTCAACTCGGGCAACATCGCCAGCAAGCTGGTCCAGCACGTGGCCCGGGCCAACGCCTATGGGCAGATTCTCCTGGGGATGGACCGGCCGGCCGCCCATGTCTCGCGCGGGTCCAACGCGCATGACATCCTGGGCGTGGCCGCGATCGTCGGCGTTCAGTCGATCGCCTATCACCAGCTTTATCCGCAGGCCGGCTGGAAGCTCCCCGGAGAGTGAGCCGCCCCTGAAAACCATGTCCCCGATCCCAGCACCGCTTGTTCCTGCGCACAGTCACTGTTATGTCACTGCCCTATAATCCATCCCTGGCAACCCTTCCCGTTTACCAGCCCGGCCGGCCCATCGAAGAGGTGGCGCGCGAGTTGGGCCTTCCGGCGGCCGGGATCATCAAGCTGGCGTCCAACGAGAACCCGTTCGGCCCCTCGCCCCTGGCCCTGGCCGCCATGGAAACGGCGTTGCGCCAGACCCATCTTTATCCCGACGGCAACGCCTTTTACCTGAAGGCCCGGCTGGCCGAGAAGCTCCAGGTGCAGCCGGCCAACCTCGTGCTGGGCAGCGGCTCGAACGAAATTCTCGAATTCGTGGGCCATGCCTTGCTGCGGCCCGGAGACGAAGTGGTGGTCTCCCAGTACAGCTTTGCCGTGTATGCGATCGTCACCCATCTCTTCGGGGGGCGCCTGGTGACGGTTCCCGCCCGAAACTACGCGCACGATCTGCCGGCCATGCTCCGCGCCGTCACCCCGCGCACCCGGATCGTGTTCGTGGCCAATCCCAACAACCCCACCGGCACCCTGGCCCCCGCCCGCGAGGTCCGCCAACTGGTGGAGGAGCTGCCGCCCGACGTGCTGCTGGTGATGGACGAGGCTTATCTCGAATTCCTCGAGGACCCGACCGACCTGCTTCCGCTGATCCGCTCGGGGGCCCGCCCCAACCTGCTGCTGGCGCGGACGTTCTCGAAGATCTACGGCCTGGCCGGCCTGCGCATCGGCTACGGCATCGCCGCCCCGGAGCTGGTGGCGGCGCTGGAGAAGATCCGGCAGCCGTTCAACGTCAACCTGCTCGCCCAGGCCGGGGCCCTGGCGGCGCTCGAGGACGAGGAGCACATCCGCCGCACCCGCGCCAACAACCGGGCCGGCCTCCGCTTCTTCGAGGAAAACCTGCCGCAATTGGGACTTGAATTTGTGCGCTCCGCCGCCAACTTTATCCTCGTGAAGGCAGGAGACGGAGCCGCCGTGTTCCAGGCGCTGCAGAAGGACGGGATCATCGTCCGGCCCATGCAGGGCTACCAGTTGCCCGAGTTTGTCCGGATTTCCATCGGCACGCCCGCCGAGAACGAGCGTTGCCTGGCGTCCCTGCGCAAGGCGCTGGGGCGGTGACCGCCGCGTGCCGATGCGCTCCCACTCATGAAACCCACCGATCTGCGCGGCATCCTGCAGTACGTCCCGCGTTATCGCGACCGCACCTTCATTCTCAGCATCGACGGCGCGGTGGTCACGGACGAGAACTTTGCCAACATTCTGCTGGATATCGCGGTGCTGCGCTCGCTCAACATCCGCGTGGTCATCGTGCACGGAGCCTCGGCGCAGATCCGCACGCTGGGCGAGGAGCAGCATGTTCGGCCCTCCGACCTGGAGGGCTCGGGCGTGACCGACCAGGACACGCTCAAACTGGCGCTGACGGCCGCCAACCGCCTGACCCACGAAATCCTCGAGGGGCTGTCCGTCATCGACTTGAGGGCCGTCAGCAGCAACGCCATCGTGGCTCATCCGCTGGGGATCATTCATGGCGTCGATCACCAGCTCACCGGCAAGGTCGAGCGGGTCGATATCGAGCTTTTGAACACCCTCCTGGCCCAGGGAGTCGTCCCGGTGGTGCCGCCGCTGGGCTTCGATGGCGAGGGCCGCACCTACCGGGTGAATTCCGATCACATGGCGGTGGCCATCGCCGAGGCGCTCAAGGCGATCAAGGTCATCTACATCACCACCTTCGACGGGCTGACGCTGCAGGGGCGGCTGGTCCGGCAGATGCTGGCCAGCGATCTCGAGAAGGCCCTGGAGCAGCGGCGCGACGACCTGCCGGCGGAGATGTACTCGAAGGCGGTGCACGCCGCCGCGGCCTGCGGGGCCGGCGTCCCGCGCGTTCACATTCTCAACGGCCGGGTGGACGAGGGCCTCCTGGCCGAGGTCTTTTCCAACGAAGGCGTGGGCACCCTCATTTACGCCAACGAATACACCCAGATCCGGCGGGCCCTGCGCAAGGATGTGGGCAG
>JAKLEJ010000174.1 GCA_022711695.1 Verrucomicrobiota bacterium
GATCCCGGCCCCAAAGGGTGGAATCAATACGGCGGCTGGGCGGCGGGTCCTCAACTGAAGGCCACCGGATTTTTCCGGACGGAGAAATACGGCGGCAAGTGGTGGCTGGTGGACCCCGAGGGGCGGCTGTTCTTCTCGCACGGGGTGACCTGCGTGCGCATGCTGGACGTCACCGCCATCGAGGAGCGCGAAAGCTGGTTCGAGTCGTTTCCGGGGCGACAGCCCGAGTTTGCCGAGTTTCTCAGCCGGGGTTACGCGCTCAAGGGCCACTATGCGGGGCGCAATCCCCAGTGCTTTTCCTTTGCGGCGGCGAACATGAAGCGCAAATACGGCCCCGACTGGAAGACAGCTTACGCGGACATGGCGCACAAGCGCCTGCGGGGCTGGGGGCTGAACACCATCGCCAACTGGTCGGATTCGGGCGTCTATTTGCTCCGCCGGACCCCCTACACCGACGCGGTCAGCTCAGGACGCTCGCGCATGATCGAAGGCAGCGAAGGCTATTGGGGCAAGTTCCCGGACGTGTTCGACCCCGGCTTCGAGGCGGGCCTGAGGCGCTCGATGGCCGGCAAGAAAGACCGCAGCGCCAATGACCCTTGGTGCATCGGCTATTTCTCCGACAACGAGATGGCCTGGGGCGACGACACCTCGCTGGCGGTGGGGGCGCTCAAGTCTCCGACGGACCAACCGGCCAAGAAGGCGTTTCTGGCGGATCTGAGGGCCAAGTACCAGGACATCGCCAAGCTGAACGCGGCCTGGGGGACAAAGCACGCCTCGTGGGAGGCCCTGCTGGATTCTCGTGAGGCGCCGGACAAGGCCAAGGCGCGAGCCGATCTGACGGCATTCTACAGGAAGGCGGCCGAGACCTACTTCCAGACGGTGCGCGACGCCATCAAGGCGGTGGCGCCGGGGCAACTGTATTTGGGGTGCCGCTTTGCGTGGGTGAACGATTTGGCGGCGCGCGCGGCGGCCGACTCTTGCGACGTGGTGAGCTACAACCTGTATCGGCGAAGCGTGGCCGACTTCAAATACCCGGGCGGCGACAAGCCCCTGATCATCGGCGAGTTTCACTTTGGGGCGCTCGACCGCGGGATGTTTCACACCGGCCTTGTGCCCGTGGCCAACCAGGCCGCCCGCGCCCAGGCTTACAAGGATTATGTGCTGGGCGCGCTGCGCCATCCGCAGTTCGTCGGCACGCACTGGTTCCAATGGAAGGACGAGCCCACCACAGGCCGGGTGCTGGACGAGGAGAATTACCAGATCGGCCTGGTGGACATCGCCGACACCCCCTACCGTGAGACCGTCCAAGCCGTGCGCGAAGTGGGCGACCGGCTCTACGGGCAGTAGGCCGGGCTTTCGCCCCGACAAATCCGGTTCAGTTTGTCGCGGGCGACCCTCCGACCCGCTGAACGGTTTCGGACAAGGCCTCGACCACGCGGTTCAGGATTCCGGGCAAGGCCTGCTCGAGCGCGGAGGTCAGCGTTGTGCCAAGCGTGAGCGGGTCCTGCACTTCGATGGCGAAGATGCGGACCCGCTGCGGCATTTCGAGCCCGAGCCGGCGCCCCAGCGCCAGCGTTTCGCCCACGCCAAGGAAATGCGGCGTGCGGCCGGTCAGCGTCTTAAGCCTGTCGGCGTCCAGCTCGCGCAGCGTGCCGGGGGGAACCTCGCCCGTCTGAATGGAATCGACGATCAGCACCTCCTGGAACCCGACGATGAAATCGAGCAGGGCCAGGCCCATCTCGGCGGTCTCGCGCACCTCCACCGCCGGACTGCCGGCGTAGCGCGGCTGCAACTGCCGGACCACCGTCAGGCCAATGGCGTCGTCGGTGAGGATATCGTTGCCCAGCCCCAGCAGGAGAATCTTCGGAGCGGATTCAGGCATGGGGTTGTGGCCCGATCGGGGCGAGGCTCGCGGCGCGGCGCGGGGCCAGGTGAGCGTCGATGGCCCGGGCGGCTTTGCGGGCGTCGGTCACGGCGTCGAGAAAGGCGGAGGCGCCGCGCGTCAGCGCGCCCCCGGCAAACACGCCAGGCAGGTTGGTCATCGAATTGTCGTCGGTTTGAATCAGCTTCTGCGGGGTGAGCGCCAGTTGGTCGAGGTCACCCTCAGCCTGGAAGCCGGCGGCGGTGAAGCCCAGGGCCACGAGGATGACATCGGCGGGGAGCACGAATTCGCTGCCCGGCAGGGGGAGGGCGCGGGGCCGTCCGTCCGCCTCGGGCTCGCCCAGGCGGGTGCGCACGCAGCGCAAGCCGGTGACGTTGCCCGAGGCATCGCCCAGCACCGCCACGGGGGCGGCCAGAAACTCGAAGCGGGCGCCTTCCTCCCTGGCGTTCTCGTATTCGAAGGGATTGGCGGGCATCTCGGCCTGGCTGCGCCGATAGACACAAAGCACGTCCTTGGCCCCGCTGCGCAAGGCGGTGCGCAGGCAGTCCATGGCCACGTCGCCGCCGCCCACCACCACCACGCGGCGGGCGCAAACCTCGATCGGCGGAGCTTCGATGGGGGCCTGGACGTTGCGCTGGACGATGAAGGTCAGTCCCTGGTGCACCCCGCGGAGCTCCGCGCCCGGAATCTCCAGGGGCCTCACCTGGCCAAGGGCCGCGCCGAAGAAGACGGCGTCGAATTGGGTCCGCAACTCGCGGAGGGTGGGGGCCACGCCGGGCCGGGCCTGGAGCTGGAAACGGACGCCGAGCCGCTCGAGCAAAGCCAGGCGCCGCTCCAGCAGCCCCTGCTCCATTCTGAACCGGGGAATCCCCTGCGCCAGCAGGCCGCCCGGCGCGGACCGGGCGTCATAGACGGTCACGGCATAGCCGAGGCGGGCGAGATCGTAGGCGCAGGTCAGGCCGCAGGGGCCGGCGTTCATGACGGCCACGCTCAAGCCGTTGAGCGGGGGAATCGTGACGTCCACCGCCCCGTGACTGAACCCGTAATCGTGCAGAAAGCGCTCGATGGCGTTGATGGCCACAGGATCGGCGCGGCCCTCCAGGACGCAGCGCGCCTCGCAGGGATGGGCGCAAAGGCGGGAAAAAACCTCCTCCATGCAGGTGGACGCCTGCAGGACCTGGGCGGCCTCGGCAAAGCGGCCGTCCGCCACCAGGCCCATCCATTCCGGGATGCGGTTGTTCACCGGGCAGCCTTCCACGCAGGTGGGCTCGGGACACTGGATGCAGCGCAGGGCTTGTTCGCGGGCGGTGCGCTCGTCGAGGAACGAGTAGATTTCCAGGAAATCCGAGACGCGCTCGGTGGCGGAACGCTTGGGAGGCGCAAAACCGCCCCCCTCCCGCCAGGCGTAGCGGGGATCGCTTCGTATCGTGCCGTCTTGTTCCATCGGCTCTTTCGTTTGACTGGATTTGCCGCGGGTTCGGCCGGGTGTGGCCTCCAGCCTCGGCCAGGTCCGTGCGCCCTGCCTAACATCCGCCTTTTGGCGGTGTCAACGGAATATAGCACACCTGAATCTCCGCTTAACGTGACCCGGGCTGAGGAACGTCAGCGAGAGTCGAACGCGCAGCCACTGCATCGCGGATGGGATGCGGCGGTCAAAAAAGGCGAAAAAACTGGAAAACAGGGATTGACTTGAAGGGGCGCTTTGCTACTTTCCCCCCTCTTTTGATGGGTTCTTGAGATGAAAACGTTCGTCCCGAAAGTTAATCTGGACCAGCGCAAGTGGCATGTCATCGACGCCGATGGCGTGGTGCTGGGGCGTCTGGCTTGCCAAGTGGCCAATATTTTGCGCGGCAAAAACAAGCCGGTGTTCACGCCACACCTTGACGCCGGCGACTTCGTGGTCGTGATCAACGCCGAGAAGGTGCGTGTCACGGGCAAGAAGGAGACGGACAAGCGCTACATGACCTATTCGGGGTGGAAGAGCGGCGAAAAATACCGCTCAGTGGCCCAGGTGCGGGCGCGCACGCCGGAGAAGCTGATCCTGCGGGCGGTGCACGGGATGATCCCGAAGAACCGCCTCGGGGCGCGCCTCCTGACCAAGCTCAAAGTCTATCGTGGCGGCGAGCATCCTCACAAGGCCCAGCAGCCCGACGTGCTCAAGGGCGCCGAATAGAGTGTCAACCCCCAACCCGCTGAATCCGCAATGACTGAGACCGCTCCGCAAGCCCAGGCTTTCCTCGGCACCGGCCGCCGGAAGACTTCGGTGGCCCGCATCCGCCTCCTGCCCGGTTCCGGCAAGATCACCGTCAATGGCAGGGCCTTCGACAAGTATTTTCTGCTCGAGACCCTGCGCATGCAGGCCGTCGCGCCGCTGGTCAAGACCGAGAGCGCGGCCAGGTTCGACGTGTTCGTCAGCGTGAAGGGCGGGGGCCCGACCGGCCAGGCCGGGGCGGTGCGCCACGGCATTGCCCGCGCGCTGCTGGCCTCCGACGCCAATCTGCGCCCGGTGCTGAAGGCCGACGGGTTCCTGACCCGGGACGCCCGCATGAAGGAGCGCAAGAAATACGGCCAGCCCGGCGCCCGCAAGCGCTTCCAGTTCAGCAAGCGCTAGACCGCCGGTCAGACAGACTTCGCAAACCCCGCCGGGCATGCCTGGCGGGGTTTTTCTTTGAGTCAGGCGGCGTAGAACGGCTTGAAGAAGAACCGGTAGAGCGCCCCGCCGAGAAGCCCGCCCAGGAGCGGCGCCAGGATGTAAACCGTCCACCAGCCGTGGCCGTTGACCTCGAAAGGCACGGTCCCCCAGCCCGCCAGGGCGGAGAACAAGCGCGGACCCAAATCCCGCGCCGGATTGAAGCAGGCCATCGTCAGAGGACCCAGGAGCGAGATCAGGAGGGTGACCACCAGGCCAATGGTCGCCGCGGTCAGCACTTTGGGCCGCGCCCGGTTCCGCTCGTCGGTCACGCAAAAGACCGTCAGGAGGAGGAGGGCTGTGCCGAGGACCTCCGCGCCAAAGGCCGCCGGGTGAGACATGCGCTGACGGGCCGCCGGAGTCAGGGGTTTGCCGCCCGGGCTTGGAAAGAACTCTCCAAAGACCATGGCGCTGGCCTCGCTGCCGGGGGCCCCGCGCGCGATGCCGTGCTCCGACTCGTACAGCCGCAGGGCCCCGCCAAACACCAGGTAGAGCGCCGCCGCCGCAGCGAAGGCGCCCAGCAGTTGCGCCGCCACATAGGGCGCCACCCGCGACTTGGGAAAGCCCGACCAGACGGCCATGGCCGCCGTCACCGCCGGGTTGAGGTGCGCGCCGCTGAGCGCGCCGGTCAGGTGGATCGCCGTGGCGATGCCCAACCCCCAGACGATCGCCACCTGAAAGACGCCCGCCTGCGCCCCGGTCAGCACGGACGCGCAAACACTGCCGCAGCCAAAGAATACGACCAGGAAGACGCCGAAGAACTCGCCGACGAACCATTTGGGCAAACGCGGCATGAGAAGGCTTCTTGCGGAGGCCTCAGGCGGGCAGCCTCTTCAACCGGTGCGTGGGCGTGGGCTTGCCGGGTCGGAAATGCTCGAGGTGTTCGAGAGTGGCCTTCAGGGACGGGAACCGTTTCGCCGCTGCGGCAAGGCCCTCGCGCGCGGCGGTCCCCAGGACATCCGGGGCGGCCTCCGCCCGCAAGTTCAGGATCAACTGCCCGCTATTCACCGGGTCCTCCAGGTGAAACGAGAGCTCCGGGACGAAGTCATTGCGAACGAGGCTCACCGCGGCGATCTCGCCGGTCGGGCTGGCATCCGGGCTGAAGGTCATCTTGAGGTGCGCCACCTGGGCTTTGGCCTTCCGCAGGCGCTCCTGGATGGCCCGGGCGGCTTCCTCCAGGAAGCGGTCGGCCGGGAAGGGCTTGCGGGCGGCGATCTGCGCGGTGCAATTGAGCCAGCCGAGCAGGGCCTCGCCCTCGGCGTAAACCTGGTAGTCCACTTCCATGGCGGTCCGCGCGGCCTGCTCGCCGCGGGCGATCCGGTCAAACCAGGTCTCGAGGTTCGCGCCTTCGCGCGCCGACACCGCCAGGACTTCCTTCCCGGGGAACTTCGCCAGGATGGCGTCGCGCAGCGCCTCGAGCTTCGGTTCGTCCAGCAGGTCGCGCTTGCTGATTACCACCAGGTCGGCCTCCTCGATCTGTTTCAGGTAAATGTAGAGGACCTTCTCCGAGAAGTTGCCCCCCGTCTCCAGGCCGAACACGCGGCGCGCGCGAACCGGGTCCACCAGCACGCTGACCGGGGCCACGGTGAAGCTGTCGCCGTAGAGACGCCGCAGCGGATACGTGACCGTGGCCGCCAGGTCGGTGCAACTGCCCACCGGTTCGGCGATGAAGACATCGGGCCGCGCGCTCGCCGTCAGCCGCTGGGCGGCCTCGACCAGTGAATTGAACCGGCAGCAGAAGCAGCCGCCGGGAATTTCCTCGGTGGCGAAGCCCTGGGACCGGAGCATGGCCGTGTCCACGAGGTTGCGACCCTGGTCGTTGGTGATCAAGCCCACGCGCAGGCCCTGGCCGGACAGCCGCCGGGCCAGCCGTCCCACCGCCGTGGTTTTGCCGGCCCCGAGAAAGCCCCCGATCATGATGTAGCGCGCTTTCCCCCGGCGCCTCGGCCCGGGCTTCTTCCCCGTCGGACTCTTGGTGTTCTTCATGCGGTTCTCGGTCGGATAAGGCGCCTGCCCACTTCGCCGGCGGGGCCAAACGGCCGCGCCGGGCTTCGCCGGGGAACGCCATCAAGCGGAACAGTTGCGCAATCATGCACATGTGCCGGGGGGCGGCTCAAGCTCTTTCTTCCGCTGCGGGCGCGGCTAGCGCGGCAGCTTGTCGAACCGGAAGGTGCAGCAGTCCAGCTCCAGGGCGTTGCCGTTGCCGGCCAGGTGGTCCTTGAGGCCCGCCGTCACGCCGTAGAGCCGCTGTTTGCCCGCCTTCTCCATCTCCAGCAGGCCGGCCTCCTTCAAAATCCGCAGGTGCTTGGAGACATTGTAATGGGACATGCCCAGGCGTCGGGCGATGGCGTTCACCCCGAGGCGGTTCTTCAGGAGAAGGCGCATGATGCGCAGCCGGCTCAGCTCTCCGAGCGCTTTCAACACGGCCATGCACTTCGCCCCGTTCACAGCCGCCAGCCTAGCCGCGACTCCCGGCCGCGGCAAGCCCGGCCGACGGCCCGAGTCCGCGCGTCCGCCGCCCTGTCCGGTCAAGCCCGGGCGTCTTGGAACGCGCCGGGGACCGCCAGCGCGTGCGATGTGGATTTGGACACAGCACCCCGGCGATCCCCGCCGCCGGGCGGCGAAAAAACCTTTGCGCGGGGGCGGCGTTCCTCGCACATTCCTGCCTCGACGATTATGAAGCAAGAAGCTGTGAAAGTGGC
>JAKLEJ010000175.1 GCA_022711695.1 Verrucomicrobiota bacterium
TCTGAATTTCGGCCCGGGGGCCCGGAGTTTTCTGGCGGCCGTGGATAAACGCACGGGCAGCAACGTCTGGCAACGGGATTTGCCTGCCATTCCCGCGGACGGCAAATGGGAGGACTACGGCGGAGACCTCAAGGACTGGAAGCGGCTGGGGTCGCCGACGATGCCGGAGGTGACCGGTTCCTGCGCCACGCCGCTGGTGGTGCGGGCCGGGGACCGCGACGAAGTGGTGCTGCCCCTGCCCCTGCGGGTCATGGCGTTCGCCGTCCAAAGCGGCGAACCGCTCTGGCACTGCGAGGGGCTGAACACCGGGGCCTACAGCTCGGCCTTTTACGGGGACGGCGTGCTGGGGGTGACCGGCAGCGGCCTGCGCAACGCGACCCTGGCCATCCGCCCGGGCGGCCGGGGCGACGTGAGCGGCACGCAGCGGCTCTGGCGCCTGGCGCCGTCCGGCAGCAAATCCTGCATCGGCTCGGGGGTCATCGCGCGCGGCCATCTCTACCTGCTGACCAGCATGGGCTTTGCCCAGTGTCTCGAACTGGAGACCGGACGGACCGTTTGGGACGAGCGCCTGACCGGCTCCGGCGCGAAGAACTCGTCGTGGTCCTCGCTGCTCCTGGCGGGCGAGCGCCTCTACGCGCCCAATCAAAACGGGGACGTCTTTGTGCTGCGGGCCGGACCGAGATTCGAATGTCTCGCCACCAACTCGATCGGCGGCGAGCCCATGAACGCGTCGCTGGCGGCTTCCGATGGGGCGATCTTCATCCGGACCGACCGCCGGCTCTGGTGCGCCGCCGAAGGGGCCCGGCCGCCCGAATAGGCTGAATGCGCGCGTCTCCTGCGCCGCGAGCCGGCGGCGCGTTCGCGCAGGGCTGACAGCGCCGGATTCCCGTGACGTGAAGCGCGGGTGCAGGGCGGTTTACATCCCCTTTACACAACCGCTCGATGGGGGTGATACTGTGAATCCGGAACAGATGGACACCAAAAGAATCCTTGTGGTGGAAGACGACGCGGCGATCCGCCGGGGATTGTCCGACGCCTTGACGTTCGCGGGTTACGAAACACTGCAGGCGGCCAACGGCAACGAGGGTCTGAGCCTGGGATTGCGGGCGACCTGGGACCTGCTGCTGCTGGACCTGGTGCTGCCGGGCCCCAGCGGGTTCGAGATTCTGGAGGCGGTTCACAAGGTCCGCCCCACCCTGCCGATCATCATCCTGACAGCGCGCGGCGAGGAGGCGGACCGGGTGAAAGGGCTGCGGCTGGGGGCCGACGATTACGTGGTGAAACCGTTCAGCGTGCGCGAACTGCTGGCGCGGGTGGAGGCGGTGCTGCGCCGCTCGCCGGAGCGCCCCGGGCGAGTCAGCCGGATTCCCCTGCCGGGGGGAGTGGCCGACCTGGCGCGCTGCGAGGTGCGGCACAACAACGGGGAGCGCAGCGAGCTTTCCGAGCGCGAGGTCGAGCTGCTGCGCTACCTGGCCTCGAATCCCGGGCGGGTGATCTCGAGGGACGAGATTCTTCAGCGCGTCTGGCGGCTGGATCCCAAACACCTGGAGACGCGGACCATCGACATGCACGTGGCGCACTTGCGCGAGAAGCTGCGCGACCACGGCGACAAGCCGGCGGTGCTGCTCACCGTGCGCGGGCGCGGCTACATGTTTGCCCAACCTGCATGAATCGGCCCTGGACCACCTGGACGTTGTTCGGATTGTGCGCGGCGCTGGTGCTGGCGGCGATGGGGTGGGTGAGCCTGACCGCCCTGCAACTGGAGCGCGAGCAGACCCTGGCCGGCCAGCGGGCCGAAGTCGAGGAACGCGTGCGGCTGGCGCTGTGGCGGATGGACTCGGCGCTGGCGAGCCTGATGATCGAGGAAAGCGCCCGGCCGGCCGACGCCTACGGCCCGATCGCGCCCCAAAGCGCGCCCGGTTTGCAGCAGTCCGAGTCCCCGCAGCCCGGCCCCCAGCAGGCCACGGCGTTCGCCGCCAGCCAGGGCGGATATGTGCGTCCGCCCCTCTTCGGCTTCGACTCGAGCAACATCCTCCTGCACTTCCAGCTCACGCTGGACCAGCGCCTCACCTCGCCGCAGGTCCCGGAGCCGGGGCAGGCGGCGACGGCCCAGGCCAAGACCGACGCCACGGCCAGGCTCGCAGCGTTTTCGGCCCTGCTCCGGGCTCCAGCCGTGGAGGAACTTCCCGCTCCAACCTCGCTCGCGTCTCTGCGGAGCCAACCCAGGCCGCAGCCGCAGGAAATCGAAAGCAACGGCAAGGTCATCCTGCGGGAAAGCGGCTCGCTGGCGACGCTCCAGCGCCGCGTTCCGCCGCAAGGCCAAAACCTCCTGGCGCAAAATTTCGCCATCAACAACGACGCGCGCCAGATGCAGCAGCTTCAGGAGTTCCGCAACACTGTCGAGTTCGCCCAGCGCGCCAACGTGTACGAGCAAGCCCGGTCCAAGGTCGCCGGCGGCAATTTCGGCCAGCCTGTGGCGACGCCTGAGGCGAACCTCGGGCTGTTCAAACCGGTGTGGCTGGGAAAGGAAATCGTGCTGGCGCGGCGAGTCGAGCGGAACGGGCTCCAGGTGGTGCAGGGGGTGTGGCTCAATTGGACCAACCTGCAATCGGCGCTGCTGGGTTCGGTGCGGGACCTGTTCCCGGCGGCAGCGCTGCGCCCCGTTCCCCATCCCAAGGCCGATGGCGAATCGCGGCTGTTGGCGGCCCTGCCGGCGCGCTTGGACCCCGGTCCGGCCCCCGCGGCGCCCCCGCTGGGCTGGACCCCGGCCCGGATCACCCTGAGCCTGGCCTGGGCCGGGCTTCTGGGCGCAGCGCTGGCGGCGGCGTTTCTCCTCCACGGCGCGCTTTCCCTCAGCGAGCGCCGGGCGGCCTTTGTCTCCGCGGTCACCCATGAGCTGCGCACGCCGCTGACGACCTTCCGCATGTATTCGGAGATGCTGGCCGAGGACATGGTTCCCGACGCGGCGCGACGGCGGCAATACCTGGAGACGCTCTCGGTCGAGGCCACCCGGTTGAGCCACCTGGTCGAAAACGTGCTGGCCTACGCGCGGCTCGAGCGCGGCAACGCGCGGCGGCGCGAGGAGCGCGTCACCCTGGGCGAGCTGATCGAGCGCGTCAAACCCCGGCTGGTGCAGCGAGCCGAGCACGCCGGGCTGCGCCTGGTCGAGGATGCCGACGCCGGGTGCCGGCAGACCGTCGTGCATGTCGACACCTCGGCGGTCGAGCAAATTCTCTTCAACCTGGTGGACAACGCCTGCAAGTACGCAGGGCCCGACTCGGAGGAAAAGCTCATCCACCTGGAGGCGGTCTCGGACGGCCGGTTCGCGCTGCTGCGCGTGCGCGACCACGGACAGGGCATTTCCGCCTCGAGCGCCCGGCGGCTGTTCCAGCCGTTCAGCAAGTCGGCCTCGGAAGCGGCGCATTCGGCGCCCGGGGTGGGGCTGGGGCTGGCGCTCTGCCGCAAACTGAGCCGGAGCATGGGAGGCGAGCTGCGCCTGGCGGCGCGCCAGAGCCGGGGGGCCTGCTTCGAGCTGCTCCTGCCGCTGGACCGCCTGGCGCGCGCCAGCGCGGCGGGGCCCAAAGCCGGACCGCCCCAGCCCGCCTCGGCCTGAGCGGCGCGCCTGCCTCCCTCAGGGCTTGCCCAGGCAGTAGAGGAATTCCCGGCCGCGCAGAAAGAGATCGCTGCCGACCGCCGCGGGCGAAGCGTCGAACTTGTCGTCCAACCGGTTGGTCGCGAGGACTTCGAGAGCGTCGGAATCCCTGATCACCACCACCGCGCCGTTGCGGCCGGCCAGATAAACGCGCCCGGCCGCCCCCAGCGGGGAGGCGTAAACGCCCTGCAAGGCTTCGATGCGGACCGCGTCGATCAGGACCTTGCCGGCGCGGGAGTCCACGCACGAGAGAAGGCCGTTGTTGCCGCCGAAGAAGTAGAGGCGGCTGCCGTAGAGCAAAGGCGAGGGCACATAGGGCGTGGCGCGGTTGAGCCGCCAGGCAATGGCGTCGGTGTCGGTCAGGTTCCCGGCGCGGCCCAGCCGGATGGCCAGGAGGGCGCTGCCGCGGAACCCGCTGATGGCATAGACCGTGTCGGCATCTGCGACCGGGGAAGGGATCACGTTCTGGGTCATGCCGGCGCATTCCCAGACGAGTTTGCCGGTGGCCAGGTCGTAACTGCGCACGCGGGTGGTGGCCGACACCACCACCTGGGTCTGGCCGCCATGCGGCACAATCAACGGCGTCGCCCAGGAGGTGTTCTCCTCGCGCGGCTGCCGCCAGAGTTCGCGTCCGGTCTCCTTGTCGAACGCAGCGACGAAGTCGTCGCCCTCATGATCCCAGTTCACCACGAGGGTCCCGCCGGCCAGCGCCGGGGAACTGCCCTCGCCAAAGGAATTGCGCGTCTGCATTCGGCCCAGGTCCTTTTCCCATTTGCGGTTGCCTTGCAGGTCGTAGCAGTGCAGGCCGCGCGAGCCAAACCAGGAGAAGACCAGCCGGCCGTCCGTCACCGGGGAATAGGAGGCGAATCCGTGGTCGCCATGGTGCCCCTCGTGCGGCACGGTTTCGCGGGCGACCTGTCTCCAGGCGGTCTGACCCGTGCGCCGATTCAAGCAGAGCAAGACGAACTGGTGCGGGCCTCCGGGCTTTTCCGTGCGCAGGCCGCCGCCCTGGCGTCCCTCGCCCCCGGCTGGCGCCGCGGAAGCCGCGGCGGGAGAGGACGCAGGAGCGGCCGCCCCCACCGGAACGGCAATCTGGATGAAGATCTGGTCCTCCCAAATAACCGGCGTGGAAGTCCCTCGCCCCGGCAGGCGGACCTTCCACCGGAGGTTGTTGGTCTCGCTGAAGGCCACAGGAGGGTTGGCCTGCGGGGCCACACCGTTGGCGCGAGGCCCCCGCCAGGCGGGCCAGTTCAGATCCGCCGTTTCAGACGCAGCCCAACTCTGCGTCGCGGCGGCAGTCGCCAGAAGCAGAGAACACAGGGGGATTCTCGCAGTTTGCATGCGGCTCAATACCATTTGCGAACTCGAACTTCGATGCCGTCGCCGACCTTGGACTTGAATGACTCCAGGTCGGCCATCGTGCCATCGCGGCTGCGGAAGTGGTAGGGATACACGACACTCGGTTTGAACTCGCGTGTCGCGCTGGCAGCCTTGTCCACAGACATCGTGTAGGGGAGATTCATGCACAGGAACGCCACGTCGATGTCCCGCAGCCGCCGCATTTCCGGGATGTCCTCGGTGTCGCCGCTGATGTAGAGGCGCCTGCCTCCGAGGGTGAGCACGTAGCCATTGCCGGCGCCCTTGGGGTGGAAGCTGGAGGTGAGGTTGCAGGCGGGAATGGCCTCGATTCGGAGACCCAACACGTTGGTCCCCTCGCCGTTGCCCAGCCAGATCGTCAGGGTTCGCTGGGACTCGGGCATGGCGCCCCGAACCGAGGGAGGGGCGACGAGGACGGTGTTAGTTCGGCGCACCGCGTCGATTGTGGAGGCGCTGTAATGGTCGCCATGGCCGTGGGCCACAAGGATGAGGTCCGCGGGCGGGAACTCCTTGAAGGCGGCGGCGCTGCCCACCGGATCGACATAGATGGCCCGGTTGTTCCAGGTCATCACAAGCGTGGCGTGGTTGACCGGGTGGATAAACAGAGGGCCGCTTTCGGTCATCAGGCGGTCGCCGGCGGCAGGAGCGGCGGGCGAGTCCGCGGCGGCAAGGGAAGCCGCCGCAAGCCAACAGGCGGCCAGAATGCGATGTTTTCTCATGGTGGGGGGAACCTTTCTATTCGTGGCGCAGGGCCTCGATGGGATCCAGGCGGGCCGCCGCCTTGGCGGGGTAGAGGCCGAAGATGATGCCCACGGCGCCGGAGATCCCAAAGGCCAGCAGCACCGACCAGACGGTGACGATCGTCTTCATGGTCGTAAGCTGCGACACCAGGAACGGGGTGAGCACTCCCACCACCACGCCGATCAGCCCGCCGCCCACGGCCAGCACCACGGTTTCGACCAGGAACTGCATGGTGATGTCGCGGCGCTTGGCGCCCAGGGCGCGGCGCACGCCGATCTCGCGGGTGCGCTCGGTGACCGTGGCCAGCATGATGTTCATGATGCCGATGCCGCCGACCAGGAGCGAGATGGCCGCGATGGAGCCCAGGACGATGTTGAAGATGCGCTTGGTCTGCTCGGCCTGGCGCAGCAATTGCAGCGGCACGATCAGTTCGAAGTCGTTCTTGGTGTGGAATCGGCCCAGCAGGGTCTTGATCTGCGGATCGGCGGCCTCGACCTGGGCGGAGTTCTTCATCTGGACGGTGATCTGGTGAAGCTCGACCTTCTCGCTTTCGAAGCTGCCGGCGCTGCGGCGCACCAACACCTCGCCGAAGCGCGTGCGCGACGTGCTCAGCGGAATATAGACGTTGTTGTCCAGCGGCTCCCCTTCTTTCTGGCCGGACTGGGTGCGCTGCTCGGGCATGTTCTTCTCCCGCACCAGGCCCACCACACGATAGTAGAAGGCGTCCACCCGCACGCTGTGCTCGAGGGGATCCTGAAAGGGAAAGAGGCGCTGGGCCAGGCCCACGGTCAGCGCGCACACGTTGTCCGTGTTCTGCTCGTCGTTGTCCGTGAGAAACCGCCCCCGCACGACGTCCAGCCCGACAATGTCGCGGTAAACGGGCAGGGTTCCCAGAACCTGGCAGGAGACCGAGTTTTGGGAGAAGCGAACGTTCTCGCGGATGATGCGGACCGGCAGGACCCGGGCGACTCCGGGGATGGTGGCCTGGATGCGGGCGCCGTCGCGGTAGGTCAGTCCGTAATCGAGGGCGGACCCGCGGCCCATGCCGGCCTGCTTGGTGTCTTCCGGAGGCTTGACGCTGCGAATGATGATATTGTCGCTGCCCAGGCGTTTGATCGCCTCCTGGGCCTCGTAAGAGGCGCCCTCGCCGATGGCCAGCATGGCGATCACCGAGCAGACGCCGAAGATGATGCCCAGCATGGTCAGCACCGACCGCAGCTTGTGCAGCATCAGGCTCTTGATGCCCAGGCGGACAATGCTGGCCAGTTGGAAGCTGAACGGGCTCATTGATTGGAGGAACCCGCGCCGTTGGGGGTACGAGCCACATCCCGCTCGATCTCGCCGTCGCGCATGTGGAGCACGCGCCCCGCGCGGCTGGCCACGCGGTCGTCATGGGTGACGAGCACGATGGTCTTGCCATCGCCATTAAGGCGGTCGATGAGCTCGAGGACCTCCTGCCCGGTGCGCGAGTCCAGGTTGCCGGTGGGCTCGTCG
>JAKLEJ010000176.1 GCA_022711695.1 Verrucomicrobiota bacterium
GGACGGGCCGGCTGCTGGGCGAGTTCGCCGCCCCGCCGGGCGCCGATGGCCGGCCGGGGGCCTGGGGCTTCCTCGCCTGCGGGAGCGGCCTGGTGCTGGGGTCGCTGGCCAATCCCGAGCATGTGGTCACCTTCCGCTACCTCAAAGGCGGCAACCTCGCCGGGCAATTGACCGAATCCAAGACTTTGTTCGCGCTGGACGCCGCCACCGGCCGTCTCAAGTGGCGCCACGACGCCCGGCATTCCCTGCGGCACAATTCCATTTCCCTCGGGGCCGGCCGCGTGGTGTTCATCGACCGCCCGCTGGCGCTCTACGACCGGACCCGCGGCGAGAAACCGTCCGGAGACCAGCCGGGCGACCTCGTCGCGCTCGATGCCGAAACCGGCCGCGAGCTTTGGCGCAACGGCACGGACATCTACGGCACGGTCACCGTGCTCAGCGAGCGGCATCAGCGGGTTCTGATGAGCTACCAGCCCACCCGTTTTGCCCTGGCCAGCGAACTGGGCGGCCGGATGACCTGCTTCGACCTGGCCAACGGTGAGCGGCGCTGGGACCGCGAGGTCGAGTATCATTCGCGTCCGATCCTCAACGACCGGACCGTCTATGCCGAGGGCGGCGCGTGGGATTTGCTCACGGGGGAGGACCGGCCCTTCCCGCTCAAGCGCTCCTACGGATGCGGCATTCTGGCCAGCTCGAAGCGTCTCATGGTCTATCGTTCGGCCACGCTCGGCTACTTCGACCTGACCGCGAACCGCGGAACCGAGGAGTTCGGCGGCATGCGGCCGGGCTGCTGGCTGAATGTGTTGCCGGTGGGCGGCCTGGTGCTGGTTCCGGACGCCACCGCCGGGTGCGTTTGCAGTTACCCGAACCAGGCCTGGGTGGCGTTGCGCTCGGAAGGCGTGCGCCCGCCGGAACTCCAGCCGGCCGGGGGGTCTTCCCGGGAGCCGGTCACGGTCCGGCTGCGCCCCGATCAAGCGGCCGGCGAGAAGGTCCGCTACACGCTCGACGGCTCGTCGCCCGCCGCCGACTCGCCGGTTTATCGCGAGCCGCTCACGCTGACGCGCTCCGCGGTGGTGCAGGCGCGGTCTTTCGCCGCGAACAATCGCGCCAGCCGCGTGGTCTCGGCCCGCTTTGTCATCGATCCCGGCGTGCTCTCGCTCGAGCCGGAGGCTTGGCGAACCTGGGACGCGCCCGGAGCCAGGCCGCCCAGCGAATGGAGGACCCTCGACGGCGAGATCGCGCAACCCGCCAACACCTTCGAAAACACCCGGGAGGCCATGAGCAAGGACCCGGGGGCCGAGCGGCGGGGCACTTTCCGCATCTACGAGCGTGGCCGCGAGTTCAAGGACGGCGAGCTGAGCTTCGAGGTGCTTTCGGCCGACAACGACACCGTGGGGGTGGCATTCCGATTCGCCGATCCCGGCCGCTGCTACTTGTGGTCCATGGACAGTGAGCGCGGTTTTCGCGCCCTGGCGGTGAAGGACCCGGGCCGTTACACGCTGCTGGCCACAAACGCCGCTGGCTACGTCGCCGGCCAGTGGTACGCCGTCCGCGTGGTCCTCGACGGGCCGCGCATCGCGGTCTGGGTGGACGGCGAGAAGGATCTCGAGGCGGAGGACGGGTCTTTTGCCGCCGGCACGGTGGCGCTCTACGCGTGGGGCAACGCCGGCACGCGCTTCCGGAACCTGATGTTCAAACCCCGCTGACGGGCCTGCTCAAATCGCGGATGCACGGAGGGCTCTACAGAAGGCAAGGAAGGTAACCAAGACAGAAGAGGCCTTCGTTCTCCTGCTTTTCTTCTGTGGAGATCGGCTTGCGGCCGGAAAGATCCATGCGGCGTGCAGATTAGCAGAAGACACGATCGTCCCGGTGAGGAGTGGATGGAATGGCGTGGAAACTGGCTCATGCGCGGATTCAGGATTCAGGCCCGCCCTTGACACCCGCGCGGGCCGGACGCACCTTGGTCCTGTGAGAGGGGAGCCACAGCGGCCCCGGCCTGAACGCCGGGGGCGCGGCTGAGAGGGCAACCATGGGTGTTGCCGACCCTTTGAACCTGCTCCGGGTAATGCCGGCGAAGGGACGCCTGACGGACCTTCCCCGAATTCCCCCGAGCGCCGGGTTGCGGCCGGGTGCGTGCGTCTCATGCCGCGCCGGGCCGGAGCCTGGCGGAAACCACGATTGAAACCGCCGATGTGCCTATGATCGCCAGCCGCAAGAGCCCCGACGAGCCCAGCCGCCAGCCTCTGCCCCAGTCCCGCCGGGTCTATGTGACCGGCAGTATCCACCCGTCGGTGCGAGTGCCGATGCGCGAGATCACGCTGTCCCCCACCCGGTTGGCGGACGGGAACCTCGAGGTGAACGAGCCGGTCCGTATCTACGATTGCAGCGGGCCGTGGGGCGCCCCCGACTTCCACGGCGACTCGAGCCGCGGGCTGCCTCCCTTGCGCCGCGACTGGATTCTCGCCCGCGGCGACGTGGAGGAATACGAAGGCCGGCCCGTCCAAGCGATCGATGACGGCTACCTGGCTGCCGGCCAGGCAGACGAGGCAGCGGGCCGCGGCGGGCGCGCCCCCGTTCCCTCCATGAACCAGCCGCAGGTCCGGCGACCCCTGCGGGGCAAACCGGGGGCCCGGCCCACCCAGCGCGAATACGCCCGCCGGGGGATCGTCACGCCCGAGATGGAGTTCATCGCCATCCGCGAGAACCAGGGGCTGGAGTTGTTGGCGGGGCGGTTCACCGACCAGGCGCTCCGGAACACTCTGCTCCACCAGCATGCCGGCGGCGCCCACGGGCGGCCGGAGGCAAACGGAACGCCGTCCCTATTCCACAGGTTTCCGCAGCGCCTGCCCCGGGTGATCACGCCCGAATTCGTCCGGGACGAGGTGGCGGCGGGCCGGGCGATCATTCCCGCCAACGTGAATCACCCCGAGGCCGAGCCGATGATCATCGGGCGCAACTTCCTGGTGAAGATCAACGCCAACATCGGCAACTCCGCCCTGGCCTCGAGTATCGACGAGGAAGTCGAGAAGATGCGCTGGGCCATCAAATGGGGGGCGGACACGATCATGGACTTGTCCACGGGTCGGAACATCCACGCCACGCGCGAGTGGATTCTGCGCAACTCGCCCGCGCCCGTCGGGACCGTCCCCATCTACCAGGCCCTCGAGAAGGTGGGCGGCCGCGCCGAGGAACTCACCTGGGACCTCTACCGGGACACCCTCCTCGAGCAATGCGAGCAGGGCGTGGACTACTTCACCATCCACGCCGGCGTGCTGCTGCGGTTCATTCCGCTGACGGCGCGGCGGGCCGCGGGCATCGTCAGCCGCGGCGGGAGCATCCTCGCCAAGTGGTGCCTGGCGCATCACCAGGAGAATTTCCTCTTCACTCACTGGGACGAGATCTGCGAGATCCTGGCCGCCTACGACGTGGCCTTCAGCATCGGGGACGGCCTCCGGCCCGGGGCGATTGCCGACGCCAACGACGAGGCGCAGTTCGCCGAACTCGAGGCCCAGGGCGACCTGACCCGCCGGGCCTGGGCGCACGGATGCCAGGTGATGAACGAGGGGCCCGGCCATGTCCCCATGCACCTGATCGAGGAAAACATGCGCCGCCAGCTCGAGTGGTGCGCCGAGGCCCCGTTTTACACCCTGGGCCCGCTCACCACCGACATCGCGCCCGGCTACGACCATCTCACCAGCGCCATCGGGGCCGCCATGATCGGCTGGTACGGCACGGCCATGCTCTGCTATGTCACTCCCAAGGAGCATCTGGGCCTGCCCGACGCCCGCGACGTCAAGGAAGGCGTCATTGCCTACAAGATCGCCGCGCACGCCGCCGACCTGGCCAAGGGCCATCCCGGGGCGCAGTACCGTGACAACGCCCTCAGCAAGGCGCGCTTCGAGTTCCGCTGGGACGACCAGTTCAACCTCAGCCTCGACCCGGAAACGGCGCGCGCTTATCACGACGCCACCCTCCCGCACGAGGGCGCCAAGACCGCCCACTTCTGCTCGATGTGCGGCCCGCACTTCTGCGCCATGAAGATCACCGAGGACGTCCGCAAGTTCGCCGCCGACCAGGGGGTGCGGGAAGCCGAAGCCCTGCAGCGGGGCCTCGAGACCAAGGCCCGCGAGTTCGTCGAGAAAGGCGCGCAGCTCTACTCGAAAGTCTGACCCGGTTTTCTCGCGGCGGACTTCGAGCCAGGCCGTTCGAGGCCCCCAAGCCTTGCGGTTGACGGCGAGGCAGCCTGGAAACCGCATTCCCGGGGGCGGCCGTCAGGTTGCGGCCGCGGCCGGCCTGAGGTAATGTCTGCCAGGGATCGGACAGGGGGCGGACTTCAAAGTCACACATGTGAAAGGGAAAGCGTCTATGCTCTACTTCGCCTATGGCTCCAACATGTCCTTCCGCGAGATGCGGGACCGCTGCCCCTCGGCGCAATTCGTGGCGGCGGCCAAGCTGGCCCATCACCGGCTCGTGTTCACGCGGTTCTCGGAAACGCGCGACGGCGGGGTGGCCGACGCCGCGCCCCAGCACGACGAGGAGGTCTGGGGCGTGGTGTACGACATTCCGGAGATCGAATTCGGCCGGCTCGACAAAAGCGAGGGCTACATCCCCGGCCAGACCGAGCCTCGGAACCGCAGCCTCCGCGAGCAGCGCCTGGTCTGCCGCGACGGCCATGAGGCTGACCCGCTCCTGGTCTGGTCGTATTTCTCGAACCGCGAGGGCCACACCTCCGGCCCCAACTCGACCTACCGCGGGTTGATGCTGGACGGCGCCCGGTTCTGGCGTCTGCCCGAGGATTACGTCCAGGAACTCGAGCAGTTGGAAGTGGTCTGATCCCGGGATCCCCACGGAGACATCCGGTTGGGCCGCGGATTGACCCGCCGCCCCGGGGCGTTAACATGCCGGCATGAGCACACGATTGGCCCCGCTCCCGGCGGCAGCGATTCTGCTGCTGGCTTTGGCGGCGTCCGCACAGGTGGACCGCGTCACTGGCCGCCCCTTTGCCACGCGTTCCGAGGTTGTGGCCCAGCACGGCATGGTCTGCACCAGCCATCCGTTGGCCACCCAGATCGGCGTGGATATCCTCAAGGCCGGCGGCTCGGCTGTGGACGCCGCCATCGCCGCCAATGCCGCCCTCGGCTTGATGGAACCGGTGAGCTGCGGCATCGGCGGAGACCTCTTCGCGATCGTGTGGAGCGCCAAAGACCAAAAGCTGCAGGGCTTGAACGCCTCGGGCCGGTCGCCCCTGGGTCTGAGTTTCGAGCAGATGACCGCCGAGCTCTCCCGCCTGGGGCGGACGAATATTCCCTCGACGGGCCTGCTGCCCATCTCCGTGCCCGGCTGTGTGGATGGCTGGTTCGAACTGCATCGGCGCTTTGGCCGCCTGCCCATGGCGCAGTTGATGGCGCCGGCGGTCCGCTACGCCCGTGAGGGCTTCCCGGTGACGGAGGTCATCGCCTACTACTGGGAATCGGCGCGCCGCTACGCCGGCTTGCCGGGGGCCGCGCTGGAGACCTGGGCCCCGGGCGGCCGCGCGCCGCGGGCCGGCGAGGTGTTCCGCAATCCGGACCTGGGCCGGACCTATTCCCTGGTGGCCGAAAAAGGCCGCGACGCGTTTTATCGGGGCGAAATCGCCGGGAAGATCGACGCCTTCATGCGGGTGCACGGCGGCTGGCTGCGGCAGGTTGACTTCGAACGCCACACCTCGACCTGGGTCGAGCCCGTGTCGGTCAATTATCGCGGCTATGACGTCTATGAGCTGCCGCCCAACGGCCAGGGCATTGCCGCCCTGCAAATGCTCAACCTTCTCGAAGGATTCGACCTCCGCGCGATGGGCTTCCAGAGCGCCGACGCGCTGCACGTCATGATCGAGGCCAAGAAGCTGGCGTTCGAGGACCGCGCGAGATTCTACGCCGATCCCGCGTTTGCGAAGATCCCGCTGCGGGGGCTGCTCTCGAAAGCCTACGCGGCGGAGCGGCGCAAGCTCATCCGACCTGGCCAGGCGGGGCGCGCTTACGAGCCCGGCAACCCCGCGCCGCACGAGGGGGACACCATTTACCTCACCGCCGCCGACGCCGAGGGCAACCTGGTGTCGCTGATCCAGAGCAACTATCGCGGATTCGGCAGCGGCATCGTGGTTCCCGGGCTGGGCTTTGGATTCCAGGACCGGGGCGAAATGTTCGTGATGCAGCCGGGGCACGCCAACGTGTATGCGCCGGGCAAGCGGCCCTTTCATACCATCATTCCGGCGTTTGTGATGAAGGACGGCCGGCCGTTCCTGAGCTTTGGAGTCATGGGCGGCGCGATGCAGCCCCAGGGCCACGTCCAGATCCTGGTGAACCTGATCGATTTCGGCCTGGGCCTCCAGGAGGCCGGGGACGCCGCGCGCTGGCAGCACGAGGGCTCGACCGACTACAACTCGCCCCCGATGAAGACAGGCGGTTGGGTGAACCTGGAGAGCGGCATCCCGTGGGCCGTGGCGGGCGAGCTCAAGCGGCGCGGCCACGACCTCCGGACCGACCTGGGCGGCTACGGCGGCTACCAGGCGATTCTCTGGGACCCGACGAACCGGGTCTATCGCGGGGCCAGCGAGAGCCGCAAAGACGGCTGCGCGATGGGCTACTAAAAGCGCGGACACCTCCCGTCGGCGGGCCTGGCGCGGGTTTCGGGCGCGCGGAATTGGTTTGACCGCCGGGGAATCTCCGCTATCTTACGCCCTGTGAGCGGAAATCGGTCAGGCCGGCTGCTTCTGGGAAACGCCCTGCTGTTGCGCAGGGCGGCAGTCGGGTTTTGATCGAGCGCGCTGATTTTCAGACCCCACTGCCGGAACCGGCGGTGGGGTTTTTTGTTTCCGCCCCCGGCCCGGCCCCGGCAGCGGAGCTGAAGCGACAACAACAAAACACTATGAAAACAAACCGAATCGTGATCTTCGACACCACCCTCCGCGACGGGGAGCAGTGCCCCGGGGCCTCCATGAACCTGCGCGAGAAGCTGGAGGTGGCCCGGCAACTGGCCCGCCTCAAAGTCGATGTCATCGAGGGCGGGTTTCCCGTGATCAGCGAAGGCGATTTCACCGCGGTTCAGACCATCGCCCGCGAAATCAAGGGTCCGATCGTTGCCGGCCTGGCCCGCTGCGTCCCCAAGGACATCGAGGCCGCCGGGGCCGCCCTCAAGCCCGCCGGCCGACGCGGCCGCATCCACGTCTTCCTCGCCACGTCACCCATCCACCGCGAGTTCAAATTCGGCAAGGCACAAT
>JAKLEJ010000177.1 GCA_022711695.1 Verrucomicrobiota bacterium
GTGAACGACTCTGCCGAGTTTCCGTTGTGGCGCGACCGATGCCTGGAGTCTTTGGGGCGCGCCGCGAGGGCGGAAGACCTGCAACTGGAGATTATCTTGCGGGAGGAACGGTTCGGCCGGGCATTTCTGCACGGCCCGGTTTCACTCAAACTGGAGTTCATAAACGACGTTCCGTTCCGGGTGGGCCAGCCTTGGAAACACCCTCAGCTCGGCCCGCTCGACACCAAGGAGAACATTCTTGCGAACAAGATCAGCGCGCTGGTTGGCGCCTGAACCAGCGCTTAGAACAACTCCGGCTGCCTTGGCTTCTGCCAGGCGAAGCTGCGGCGGTGCAGGGGGCAGGGGCCGTGCTCGGCCAGGGCGCGCAGGTGCTGGGGCGTGCCGTAGCCTTTGTGCGCCGCAAAGCCGTAGTGGGGATACTGTCGGTCGAAGTCGGCCATCAACCGGTCCCGAGTCACCTTCGCCAGCACGCTGGCGGCCGCGATCGAGTAGCTGCGGGCGTCGCCTTTGACGATGGCGGTGTGGGGCAGGGTCATGCTCGCCACCGCGCAGCCGTCCACCAGCGCATGCTTGGCCGCGGGCGTCAACTGCGCCAGCGCCTGGTTCATGGCCAGGTGCGTCGCCCGGAGGATGTTGATTTCGTCGATCATTCCCGCCTCGACGCAGGCCACCCCAAACCGCACCTCCGGCCTTGCGGTCAGCTCATTGAAGAACCGCTCGCGCTGGGCTTCTGTAAGCTGTTTCGAATCGTTCAAGCCCTGGAGCGAGCCGGGCAATCCTCTCTCCAGCCACTCGGGCGGCAGGCACACCGCCGCCGCCACCACCGGCCCGGCCAGCGGGCCCCGGCCGGCTTCGTCCACGCCCGCCAGCGGGCACAGGCCTCGACTGTGGCAATCGCGTTCGAACGCGAAAAGGTCCAGCGGAGATTTCCTCCTCATTTCACCCGCAGCGCCCGAAAGCTCTGTTCGGAGTTCGCGCCCACCCGGAACCCGCCGCGCAGGATCCACACGTTCGTGGAAACCGCCAGTTCCCGGGCCAGAGCGCCGTCCGGTGTCGCTTTCTGTTCGAGGCGGTCCGCCGCAGAAGCCGGGGGGGCCGCGGTCGTCGTGGACGCCGCGGCGGCAGGCGCGGAAGGAGCGGCGGCGCCGCCGCCGAACCGGACCGGCTCCGCGGTTCCCGCGGTGGTCGAGAGCGTGGCGGAGAGGGTCACCCGCTCTTTCGAGGTCCGGTTGGTTCCCGCAGCCTCGAGTCGGTAGAGCGCGCCGCTTTGTTCCAGGTCTGCGTCAAGCGCGGCTGCTTTATCCTCCGCCGCGCCGCGCGCGGAGGGTCGCAATAGCCGTTCGGCCCCGCGGCCTCCTGCGGTCGGCGCAACGCGGGCGCGCGCGGCCCTATCGACCGCCACCAGCGTTCCTTCATAGACCGACCCGTCCGCATCCACCACCAGCAGGCGGTCTCCGTCCCGCCGGATTTCGAACGAATTCAGGATTCCCGCGTTCTGCTGAGCGAGTTTTGTGCCTGCCTTGGCGTGCGGGAGGTCGGAGCGGGCGAACATGAGGTGGAGGGTTTTCGGAGAGGCGCCTCCGAGGGATTCCGTTTCGTTCAGCCGGGCGAACGCAAGCGTTGTATTCGTCATCGCCCCGGGCGCGTCCGCAATCGAGCCCGTGTCGCTCGACCCGATTCTGCGATCCGCTCCCGCGGAGCGAAGGGCCAGCGTGGGCGCGGCCGTCGGCCTTGCCGCCGGAGGAGGAACCGACGCGGGCGGGGGCGCGGCTGCGAGCGCCGTTTTTGCCTTAAAGGCGTCCGGTGAAGTATCGGCAGACTCGCGACTTGGAGCGCTTCGCGAGGGGGCCGCGGCGGTGGAGACCGCAGGTTTGCCCAGACTCTCCCGTGCCAGGACCACCTGTTTTTCAGTCGGGGGCGCGGACTCGAGCTTGATTGCGCCGTCGGTCGGCCTGGGCTCGGCGGTGGGGGCCGGTTCGTTTGCTGGCGAAAACGCGCCGCCGAGGCCTCGCTCGGCGGATGGGTCCGACCGCGCCGCGCGCCCCCCCAAAGCCAGCGACTCCGCCACCGCCTTGGTGGCGGAACGGCGTTCAACCAGCTCTCGGCTCTCCTCTGACAGCAGCCGGTTTGGAGCTGGCGCCTTGTCCGCCAGCGCTCCACCAAGGGCCGGTTCCTGGCCAGGCCTGCCTCGCGTCGATTGCTTCTCGGAGGCCTGTTTCTCGATCCCCCAGGGGGTCTGCGGGGCGGGCGCCGACTTGGCGAACAAAAACTCCTTGTCTCCCGCAGGCCCGATCCAGAATTGTCTTGCCGCCCACAAGCCCGCGACGATTACCGCGCACAGCCCCCCCCAACTGACCGTCCGAATCAGGAGCGCTCGCCAGCCCAAAAGCTGCGGCCGGCGGGTTTCCTGGCGGTGGGGAAACACCCGGGCCGCTTCGGACAGCAACAAGCGCCGCGTGGCCGGGTGCAGCTCGAAGGCGTTCTTGCCTTCGTCGCGGCGTTTTCTGGCCCATCCCCGCAGGAGCGGCTCGAGTCGATGTTCCGTTTCGGGCGGCATCACTCGTTAGACGGGGCACGAGCGGTTTTTCTCCCGCGAAATCAGGCGAGTCGCCAGGGCTTCCAGATGGTCCAGACACTTGCTGAGGCGGGAGCTGACGGTCTTGGGATTCATCTCCAGGGCCTCGGCAATCTCTTCGTAGCTCAGGTCCGCAAAATATCTCAGCTCAATGACTTCCTGACACGGCTTCCCCAGTTTCCTCACCGCCTCCACCACCAGCGCCATGTTCTCCTCCTTGATCAGCGACGCGTCTGGAGCAGGTTCGCTGGAGGGTGGATCGAGGGTCAAACCGTCGGCGTCCTCGGCCTGGAGCGAGAGGGGGGCTTTGCCGCCGCCCCGCTTGGCGGCCTGCTGGCGTTCGATGAAGTCGTGCGCCTTGTTCGAGGCGATCCGGAACAGCCACGTCTGAAACTGGCTTTGGCCTTGAAACGAGAGGAGGTTCTGAATGACGTTGAGGAAGGTCTCCTGGCAGATTTCTTCGACGTCTTCCGGGGTGAATCCGGCGCTGAGCTGGTGGACAAACCGCCCGGTCGCCGCGTAGTGGCGGTCAAAGAGCTCGCTCCAAGCCTGTTCCTCGCCCTTTCGGCAGCGCCGCAGCAGGTCCGCTTCCAGGACGTCGGTCATTTCCTCCCCCAGTCTGGGAAGCCGCTCAAGGTCTGCCGCGCGTCAGCGTCTTGATGCGGCAGAGGCAATGATTGGCAGTCATGTAGAGCACCGACCCGTCGCCGCCCCAGGCGCAGTTGGACACCACGTCGCCCGGATCGATCGTGCCCAGATGTTGGCCCTCGGGGCTGAGCACCAGCACCCCGCCCGGGCCGGTGGCGAACAACGTTCCGTTGCGGTCCACCTTCAGCCCGTCCGGCAGCCCTTTCTTTGTTCTGGCCAGCTCGCTGGCGTCGAAGAAGACCCGGCCTTCGCCCAGCCGCCCCTTGGCGGGCACATCGAACACCATGATCACCGGCTTGGCGGGGTCGGACACCGCCACGTAGAGCTTCTTCTCGTCGGGCGAAAGCGCGATCCCGTTGGGCCGGCTCAGGTTCGGCGTCAGCAACTCGATTTCCCCGTTCTTCCATACCTTATAGACACCCTGGAACGGCATTTCTTTGTCGCGATCTTCCATGCCCTTCGGCAGCCCGTAAGGCGGATCGGTAAAGTAAAGGTTGCCGCGCGAGTCGAAGACGAGGTCGTTCGGGCTGTTGAACCGGCGCAGTCGGTAATACTCGGCCAGCACGGCGAACTTCCCATTGGACTCGCGCCGAACCACCCGCCGGTCCCCATGCTGCGCCAGCACCAGCCGCCCGCCCGAATCCCGGGTCAGCCCGTTGGCGCCCGACTCGCCCCCTCGCGGCGTCGAGCCCGTGTAGCCACTGGGCCGCAGGTATTCGCTCGCACCTTTGCCTTCCTCCCACTTATACACCGCGTTGGTGGGGATGTCCGAGAAGAGCAGGAAGCCTCCCGGCATCCAGACCGGCCCTTCGGTCCAGGTGAAACCGCAGGCCAACTGCTCGATGACCGCGTTGCTGCTCACAAGCGCGTCGAGGCCGGGCGCCAATCGCTCCACCGAGCCGACCCGGGCGTAGGCGGCCTTGACCTGTTTGGCGGGGGCCTGCTTGGCGGGAGCGACCTTCTGCGGCGGCTCCGTCTGTGCGGAGAGGGTCCAGCCGGCGATGGCGACGCCGGCAACCAGAAGGGCGGTCGGGGTTCTCGTGTTCATCATATTATGGGTTCACCTTAACGGCCCGCGCCCACAGTGACAAGCGCGCAGATGCCCGCTGATCCGTGTCTCCTGGTGGGGGGCGCATGCAATGATCGACCACCCGGCCGCCTGGCGGCGCAAGAGATCCGCGAACGAACTCAGCGCTCGACGGGGCGCGGCTTGATTTCCAGCGTGCCCTCGGTTCCGACCGCTCCTGTCAGGCCGCCCTCGGCGAGCCATTTGCGAGCCTTCGCGTCGCCTTTCAAAAACGCGTCCCAGAAGGCTGTCGCGCATTGCAGGATCAGCGATCGGAACAGATCGTCCTTCGACCGGTCGCCCCGCAAGCCGCTGCGTCCAGAAAAGACCATGTGATCTGCGCCGTTGAAGATTACCAGGAACTGCTCCGCGCCGCTGATGTGGTCGAACGCCACCCGCCGTTCCGCTGCCGTGGTGTCGCCGATCGGGCTGTCGTCCCGCGTGCCCGTCAGATGCAGCAGCGGCAGGCGAATCTGGCCGAAGGCGCGACCCGGGTTCGCCCGGGGGGCGGTGGGACTCATGGCGATCGCGGCCGTGACCCGGCTGTCGGCCAGACTGACCTCGTTTGGACCGAACACCTGTCCGGCCACCGCCAGCGTGGTGAAGGCCCCAAACGAGTGGCCGGCCATCCCGATCCGATTGGTGTCCAAACGGCCGGTGAATCGACCCGGCTCGGCGTTCAACTTGAGCAATTGGTCGATAGCGAAGCGCACGTCCATGGGGCGGTTCATCGCGTTTAGGGGATCGGCGGCCGCCCGGCGCATCGAGTCCAGCGGCCGTGCCGCGCCGCGCCAGGCTTCGTCGTCGCTGCCGGGGTGCTGGAGGTGGACCGCCACGTAGCCGTGGCTGGCCCAATGTCGCCCCAGGTAGGCGTAGCCTTCGCGCGTGCCCCCCAGGCCATGCGAAAAGACGATCACCGGATGCGCCCCGGGACTGTTCGACGGAGCATAGACCTTGGCGCCGATGATCCGGTTGCGCCGGGCATCGTTCCAGTCGAAGAGGGCGGTTTCGACCGCTGCCGGACCCGGCGCCTTCTTCCAACCATTTGCCGCGGCCAGGCCGCTTGCCCCGGGCGCCAGGGTCCAGGCGCCGCATCCCAACGCGATCGCGCCCCACCTCGAGAGGCGCCGCCTTGTTCCAGCCCATGATTTGCAGCTCATTCCTCCCACTGTGACGCAGCGGCGGCCTCGAACGTTACGGCAAACCTGGCTTGCGCCGGGTCACCCAAGAAATAGGGCCAGTAAAATCGCACCCAGCCCGATTCGATACCAGCCGAAGCCGGTGAAGGTGTGGGTCTGGACGAAGCGCAGCAGCCACTTCACCGCGATGAACGAAACCACCGCCGAGACGGCCGCCGCCAGCAGCAGCAGGCCCCAGTCCTCGGGGGCTGCCCCCGGGGGCGGATGGTGCAGCGCCTTGAAGATCTTCAGCCCCCCGGCGGCCAGCATCGTGGGGATGCCCACCAGGAACGAGAACTCCGTCGCGGCCACGCGGCTCAGCCCGAGAGCGAGCGCGATGAGGATCGTTGCCCCCGACCGCGAAGTGCCGGGAAATACAGCCGCCACCAGTTGGGCCAAACCCACCGCCGCCGCCACCGTCCAGGTGATCTCGCTTGCCGCCGTCCGCCCTTTCAACCACCGCTCGATCGACACAAAGCACACTCCTCCGATAATCAATGCCACCGCCACCGGCAGGGGTTTATCCGGCAGCTTGAAGCCGAGCTTGTCCAGCACAAGACCGCCCACCCCTGTGATGAAGAACGCGGCCAGAATCTTCAGGGCGAAGCTGCGCGCCCCGGCATCGCGGCCCACCGCGGCCAGTTGCCGCAGCCGGTCGCCAAACAGCGGCAGCACCGCAATCACCGCCCCGCTCTGGATCACGATGTTGAACAGGTCGCTTTGCCGGGGCAGCCAGTGCTCGGCGATGAGCAGGTGGCCGGTCGAAGAAACGGGAATGAACTCGGTGATCCCTTCGATGATCCCCAGCAGCACAACGGCAAGCCAGTCAGACATTGGGCGGTTAGACTCGAATTCCAAGCCTCTGGCAAGCTCGAAGTCGGCTGTTCCAGGCGGCGCCAGTCCGGCCGGCGGGGAGAATCCAAATCCGCATCGCACGCGTTCGGAGTCCTCTGCGCGTTCGAGAACGCCTGAGGTTGATCAGACAGGGCGACTTACGTGCAAATTCAGCCGCAGCGAAGGAACTTGCCGGGCGGGCCGGCGCCGCCTACAACACTCTCCCATGAACTCACAGCCGCGCATTGGCTCGACAAAACTGCCGCCGCATTTCCATTCCGGTGTCGTCCTGTCGCCTGCCTCCTGCGCCGGCTGCCTTGGCCGGGCGATCCTGGCGTGGGCGTCGTCTGGCTTCCGGGCTGGTCTTCTGTGCACCGCCGTTCTGGCAGGCCTCCCGGCTTCAGCCGCCAGCCCCTCCCGCGCCGTTCCCGCGCCCCTGCCAGACCACCCTGGCAACGTCTTTCTGGCCGGCGAAGACGTGTCCGCGCCCGCGCCGGCCCAGACCGCCCCCGTTCGGTTGCTGGACTACGACGACAAGGTCCTGGCCACGGTCGAACCCAAGGCGGGTCGTTTCCATCTCGGTCGGCTGCCTGTTGGGTTCTATCGGCTCCAGGCCGAGGGCGCGTCGAACTGGAGTTCGCTCGCGGTGCTCGCGCGGCTGAGCGCGCCAACTCCGGCCGATTCCCCGGTGGCCCTGGACGTGGCCATGGCCTGGTTCTACACGAAGGAGAAGATGGAGGCCGTTTCGAGCCTGTGCGCGCTCGCCGGGATCAACTGGGTTCGCGACCGGCTGGCCTGGGGACAGATGGAACCCCGCAAGGGAGAATGGGCTTCCGAGAACCGTTACGATCACTCGGCCGCGGCGCAATCTCGCGCCGGATTGCGGGTCCTCCAGGTGAATCACTCTTCACCGTCCTGGGCCACCGCCGCCACCAAGCGGTTTCCTCCCGAT
>JAKLEJ010000178.1 GCA_022711695.1 Verrucomicrobiota bacterium
AGATGTCTCCCAGTCCGGGCATTCGTTTGGCGGACGCACGTTCGCGTTCTCCGACAAGCGGGCTAGAGCCGCCGCAAGCCCGACGAGCGCGCGCTGGCGCGGCCGTTCCGGGGCGAATCCGGGAGACCCGTGTTTCCCATCACTGTTTCCACCCCGCCTCTTATTCCTGGATGCCATGAAACCCTCGTTTACGCCCCCGTGGCTCGCTGTGGCGCTGGCCCTCATTGGAACATGCCTCACGCCCGGCCGCCTGGCCGCCGCCATCGTGACTTGGATCGGTCCGGTCACCGGCGAACATCTTTGGAGCACCGCAACCAACTGGAGCGCCGGGATCGTGCCCGGCTCGTCGGATGATGTGGTGGTGGATGTGGCGGACACCAACCTGTCCGTCGTGCTCACCGGCCAGCGCTCCGTCAATTCCCTGGTCAACCGCGCCACCCTTTGGATCAGCGGCCGCAACGGCGCAGACAATGCGCGCCTGACGCTCGCAGCGGCCTCGACCAACTTCGGCGTGGTCCGGCTCGAATCCTTGAATGCCGCCTACGAGTCCGCGCTGACGGCCTCGACCAACTTCGTGAACGCCGCCGGAGCCGCGGTGATCAGCGGGGGCGGTTCCGGCGGTTGGCGTTCCCTCTCCGGCCACTTCGTCAACCAGGGCCTGGTGGATGGCGAAGCCTACTATCTGGATCTCTATGGAACCTATGACTCGGCGGGCGGGCGGACCCTGGGTTCGGTTCGGCTGCGGGGCGTCAACCTGCGGGTGACGGCCTCGCCGCCGACCCCCACCACCCTGGACCTGTGGAGCGCCTGCACGCTGCTGACGGACAACCTGAGCAACACCGTGCTGTGGGTGCACGGAAATCATGCGGGCAACAACGCCACGCTGAACGTTGCAGCCACCGCCACGAACTGCGGCAGCATCCGGCTCGAGTCCACCGATGGGGCCTACAGCGAGACCCTGAATGTCACCGGCCTGCTGGTCAACGCCTCCAGCGGGCTCCTCCAGATCGATGCCGGCTCCGGCGGCGTCCGCACCGTTAACGCCGAACTTCGCAACGCGGGCGCCGTGATCTGCAATCATCCGCTGACCCTCGGCCGCGCCGGCGCGGCGCACCGCAACAGCGGCCTCTTCACCTTCAACAACACAACCGTGGCCGTTGCGGGCAGCTCCTTCTGGAACGAGGCCGATGCCACGCTGAGCGGCGCGGGCCTCTTCAGTTGCCCAGCCGTGGACTTCCGCAACAGCGGCCTGGTCAGCCCGGGCGCCTCCACCGGCACGCTCAGCTTCAACGGGGATTTCATCCAGACCGCCGAGGGACGATTGGCGGTCGAGATCGGAGGATTGACCGCCGGCTCCCAATACGACCGGCTTGCCGTCAGCGGCCTCGCCACGCTCGATGGCGGTCTGCTTGTTTCGCTGAGCAACTCTTTTGCGCCCGCGCCCGACAACACCTTCAGCGTCCTGACCTTTGGCGCGTTGGCCGGCCAGTTTTCCAGGCAGGAGGGCCTGGCCCTGGGCGGCGACCTGGCCCTGGAGCCGGTTTATTACTCCACGCGGCTGGACCTGCGCGCCTATTCCCTCGCCCAGACGAACGGCGCGGCTCCAAGCATCCTGGCGCAGCCGCGCGCCCTGGCGGCCCCTCCGGGCGGCAGCGCCACGCTGTTTGTGACCGCCAATGGCAGCCCGCCCTTGAGTTATCAATGGCGCCTCGAAACCACCAACCTGTTCCACGCGACCAATGCCAACCTCCTCCTGGCCGACCTGACGACCGACCAGGCGGGCAACTACCAGGTGGTCATCGCCAACCGCCACGGCTCGATCACCAGCGCGGTGGCGCATCTCACGGTCATTGCGCCCACCAACGTCGCCCATTGGGATGGCGGCGGCGACGGGGTCACCTGGCAGGACCCGGCCAACTGGACCACCGGGGTGGCGCCCGGGTCAAACGACAGCGCCATCGTCGATCTGCCGGCCGAAGCCCTGGTCATCAGCCTGAGCAACGTGACCGTGCGCAGCGTCGAGTGCGCCTGCGGCCTGCTCATCACCAACAGCAACTTCACTGTCACCACCAGCAACTCCTGGGTGAACGGCAGATTGATCGTGGCAGCCAATCGCACCCTGAGCGCCTCCGGCGCGGGCGCCACCTTCACCGCAAACGGGCCGACGAAGATCGATGGCGCGCTGCTGGCGGCAAGCGCCGGCGGCCGCTTGGAGCTGCCGCTGGCCGCTTCTTTCACCGGCGGCCGGCTCACCCTGGCCGGCGGGGCGACCGCGGCGCTGCCCGGCTTGACCAATGTGAATCTGAGCCGCTTCTTCCTCAGCGGCGGGGCCTCCTTTGCGCTGCCCGCCTCCGTGACCGACTACAGTTCCTCCGGCGGCATGGGCATCAACGAGCAGCGCACGATCGTCTCGGTGGACGGCGCCGGCACGCGACTGGACCTGTCCTCGTTGACAGCGATGACCGCGCAATTCAGCGGCCTTGGCGGGCTGCTGCAGCTCGTGGTCGCCACCGGCGGCGGGCAGATCGACCTCTCCAACCTGCGGGCGGTCACGGCAGGCGGCAGCGGCGTCAACGGCGGCGGCCCCCTGGAGTTTCGAGCCGACGCCTCCAGTTCCATCCTCCTCTCCTCCCTCAGCCACCTCAACGGCGTAAACGCGGGCATTCACCTGAACTGCGCCAACCCCAGCGCGGCTTTGCCGCAACTGGCCAGCGCCGTCCTCACGCGCTTTTCGCTGCCCAACGGCGGCACGCTGGACGCGCCGCTTCTGGGCTCACTGCAAGACTGCCGCCTTCTGGTTCCGAATGGGGCGCGCCTGGCCGCCGGCGCCTTGACAAACCTCCACAACACCACGCTGGAATTGAGCGGCTCCGGTGTTTTCGAGCACGGCGAGCTGGCTTCGATCGATTCCTCGCGCTTCCTCCTGAGCGGCGGCGCAGTCTTTGCCCTGCCGGAGTCCGTCAGATCGTACCTGCCCACGGTGGGCCTAGCCATGAACGAGCAGCGCACCCTGTTTTCGGCGGCGGGCGCCGGCACGCGGCTGGACCTTTCCTCGCTCACCAACCTGGAGGTCCTCTTCAACGCGTGGGGGACTTTGCGCTGCCTGGCCGTGGCCAGCAGCGGCGGGGAGATCGATCTGTCCGGCGTGCGCACGATCGCCGGGGGCGGCAGCGGGCTCAACGGGGGGGGGCCGTTCGAGTTTCGCACGGACGCTTCCAGCCGGATTCTGCTGCCGGCGGTGGAGCAGGTTACAGGCTCCGGCGCGGGCGTGCTCTTCACGGTGGGTGGAACCAGCCGGCTGGGCGTGGCTGCGCTGCCGGTCACCCACACCCGGCTTGTGACCGCCGCCGGCAGCCTTCTCCAGGTGGGCGAACTGCGGCTGTTGGAGGGCAGCGAGCTCTCCGGCTCGGGGGTGGTCGAAGGCAGCGTGCTCAACGCTTCCAGCGTGCGGCCCGGCTTCTCGGCCGGGCGGCTGACCGTGAACGGCGGTTACACCCAGACGGCCGAGGGTGTTCTCTTTGTCGAGATCGGCGGCCTGGCGGCCGGCGCGCAGTTTGACCAGCTCCTGGTCAACGGGCCTGCCCAACTGGACGGGGCCCTCGACGTTCGCCTCGTTTCCGGTTACGCTCCCTCCCTCACCGACAGCTTCCGTGTGCTGGCCTGCGCGGGCCGCCAGGGCCAGTTCGCCTCGCTGCCGGGGGCGGACGCCGGCAGCGGCGTCCTGATTTCGCCCGGCTACCCGGACGATGGCGTGGTGTTGGGGACGCAATTCTCGAGCGGCCCCTCGGTGGTCTCGGCTTCGCCATCGGGGGTCATCGCGCACACGTTCGACCGGTTTACTCTCGTCTTCAGCGAGGAGCTCGCCGCCAGCAGCTTCACCGCCGCCGCCGTCGCCTTGACCGGTCCCGTCGGCGCGATCTCCGTGAACGCGCCGCAATTGGTTTCCAACACCACCTGGCGGATCGCCTTTGCCGCGCAAACCAACACCGGCGAGTATGTCCTGACTGTGGGCCCTGCGGTCACAGACCTGGTGGGCAACGCGATGAACCAGGACGGCGACTTGAATAACGGCGAGACCGGCCAGGACCACTTCGCGCTCCAGGTCGCCCTTCCCCCGCCCGTGGATTTCGTTGTCACCGAGGTCCGCGCCCCCCTCGCCGCCGTCGTGGGCTCCCTCCTCCAGGTGGCATGGACGGTGACCAACCAGAGCGCCAACGCCGCCCAGGCGCCTCGCGCCGACGCGTTGTATCTCTCCAGCGACCGGGTCGTGGGCAACGACGTTCTGCTGGGGCACTTCCCCGCCGCGCCCCTGCTGGAAGCGGGGGAGGCGCACACCGTGACCAACAGCGTCATCGTCCCCACGAATTGCAGCGGGCTGTGCTATTTCGTGGTTATGGCCGACAGCCTGTTGCAGAACTTCGAGGGAAGCAATGAAACCAACAACACCTTCCTTTCGACAAACGCCATCGTCATTTCGTCTCCAGACTTGCAGGTCAGCAGCCTGCAACTGACCAATGCCTCCGCGAGCTTTGGCGATACTCTCTTTGTCACCTGGGTCGTCCGCAACGCCGGCTCCGCCGCCGCGACCGCCTCCTGGCGCGACGCCCTCCACCTCTCGCCAACGAGCGCGATCGGCACGCAGTCCGTTGTCCTGGCCGATCGGACCCTCCTCGGCGGCCCGCTGCCCGCCGGCGCCAGCTACACCAACAGCGCCAGCGTCACCCTGCCGCTTCTGGCCGGGTGGCCTCCCGGCAACTACCACCTGGTGGCCCTCGCGGACGCCGGCCGCGTCCAGCCCGAGGCCAGCGAGAACAACAACTCCGCCAGCGCTCCCATCCACCTGGCGCTCCCGCCTCTGCCCGACTTGCGCGTCTCCGAGGTGATCGCCCCTGGCACCGCCACGCCTGGCAAGTCGGCAACGCTGATGTGGACCCTGACGAACGCCGGCAACGCCACCGCCGAAGGGCCATGGAAAGAGGACGTTTATCTCTCCTCCGACGCGGCGGGGGGCGGGGACACCCTGCTGGCCAGCCTCAGCTTTCCGACCAACCGTCTGCCGCAGGGCGCGATGCTGGTCCGGACGCAGGAGGTGGCGCTCCCTTATGCCAGCCCCTCGGGCAGCCTGCGCTTCCTCCTGGCGGCCGACACGGGCCGCCAGGTGATCGAAAGCGTTGAAACCAACAACGTCGGCGCCGCCACCAACCTTACGTTCGTTCCCGCGATGCTGAACCTCCAACTGTCGCCGACCGAAATCGCCGAAGGGGCGGCCCCGGTTCGAGGCTGGCTCTGGCGCAGCGGGGATGTAAGCGAGCCGCTCACGGTGAGCCTGTCGAACGATCTGCCGGCGGAACTGGCTTGTCCCAGCCAGCTCGTCATCCCTGCCCTGCATTCCTCGGTCGCCTTTGAAGTGAGCGCGCTGGCCGACGGAACACCCGATGGAAACCAGCTCGTCTCCCTGCTGGCCCGGGCCGATGGGTACCAGCATGGCGGCGCTTTAATCACCGTTCTGGATGCGGACATCGCCCGGCTGACCCTGCAATTGGACCCGCCCACGATCGTGGAAGGCCACACCGCTCTTGCCGCCGTCACCCGGGACCTGGTCACCACCAACGAGCTGGTCGTCTTCCTGCGCAGTTCGGATGCGGTGCGGGCGCCGGTTCCCGCGACCGTCACCATTGAGCCCGGCGCCGCCTCGGTCAGCTTCCCGGTTCTGGCAGTCGAGGATTCCTGGCCGGAATCGACGCGCTCGATCGTCATCTCCGCCAGCGCCATCGGTTATGAAGGCGACGCGGCCTCGCTGGTCGTTCTCGACAACGATCTGCCTGTGGTGCGCCTGACCCTGGCAGCCACCAACGTGAGCGAGGGGGCCGGGCCGATGGCCACCACGGCCACGCTGGTTCGCGAACCCGCCGGCAATCGGGCCCTGACCCTCCAGGTGGAAAGCACCCAAACCAATGCCGCCCTGGTCCCGGCCCGAGTCGCCATTCCTCCCTACGAAGCCGCGGTGGCCTTCCCGATCGCCGCCGTCAACAACGACATCGTGGACGGTTCCAGGGAGACCTTCATCCGCGCCCGCGTGGTCGATCCCGTGACCGGCGCCGTCCTCGCGGAGGTGGCCGGCAGTTGGCTGTCGGTCAGCGACGACGACGGCCCGGCCTTGAAAGTGACCGCGGATCGCACTCTGGTGGCCGAAGGGCGGAGCGCGGCCGCCACCATCACGGTTGCGCGCAACACCGGCACGACCGGCGCCCTGCTGGTGCGCCTGAGTTCCAGCGATCCCGGCGAGGCGACCGTGCCGGACGCTGTCACCATTCCGGATGGGGGATCCTCCGTCCAGTTTGACCTGGGCACGGTCGATGACGGTGTCACCGACGGCGTGCAACCGGTCACGATCGGCGCGCGCGCGGATGGTTTTGTGAGCGGCAGCGCCCTGGTTCAAGTGTCGGACGTCAATCTGCCCGACTTGGCGGTCTCCAGTGTGAGCGCGCCCTCCAGCGCGGACACCGAGAGCTACGCGACAATCGCCTATCGGATCGTCAACCAGGGGCTCGTCGCGGCGAGCAACTCGTGGTCCACGCGGCTTCTGCTTTCGCGTGACCCGGTGCTGGGCGATGACGTTCTGCTGGGCAACTACACATTCACCGGCGCGATCCAGCCGGGCCTGCATTTCGAGCAAACCGTGCCCGTGCGCCTGCCGCAAGCCGCCGGCGCCTATTGGATCGTGGTCCAGACGGATGTGGCCAACCAGATCGCCGAAACCCTGGAGGACAACAACACGGCCCTGTCGTCCGCGCCCGTTGAAGTGCTGCGCGCCTACCAGGCGGCCGTGCAAACGGACCTGGAAGTCGCGCCCGCGGGCACGCCCGTGCCGCTGCGCGGACGCGCTTTTCGGGATGCCCCGGACGATCCGGCCCCCGAGGGGTCGCTGGTCAACATCCATGTGGCGGTGCGCGACACGGTGCGCGTCATCTCCGCGCTGACCGGGCCTGAAGGCGATTTCGCCGCGACTTTCCAGCCCCTGCCCAGCGAGGCCGGCTTCTACATGATCGGCGCCGCCCACCCCGGCGACGCCGCAGCCCCGGCGCAGGACAGTTTCACCCTGGTGGGCATGAAGGCTGCGCCCACCTCGCTGGCCGTGAAGGTGGTCGAACAAACCCGCACGACCAACCTGCTGCGGATCGAGAACCTGAGCGACCTCCCCCTCAACGGCCTGGCGACCGAAGTGGCCATTCCCGCCCCCAACCTGCAGAT
>JAKLEJ010000179.1 GCA_022711695.1 Verrucomicrobiota bacterium
GCTGATCTGCTTCGAGGATGTCTTCCCGCACCTCGTTCGCGAATATGCCGGCCCCGAAACCGATTTCCTGTTGAACCTGACCAACGACGGCTGGTTCCGGGAAAGCGCCGCTCACTGGCAGCACGCCGCCAACGCGGTCTTTCGCGCGGTCGAGAACGGCCTGCCGCTGGTGCGTTGCGCCAACAACGGGCTCACCTGTTGGATCGATGCCGTGGGGGGCATGCACGAGGTGTATTTTGGAACCTCGGGCGATATTTACGGCCGGGGGTTCAAGACCGCCCGCATTCCCCTTCGGCCGGGGGGGCAGCCGCGGCCGCCCACCTTCTACGGACGGCACGGAGACTGGCTGGGCTGGGCCTGCCTGGCGGTCGCCGCCGGCGGCCTGGCGGCTCTGTTGTTGAAGCGCCGCGCCCTTCAGGGCATACTGGGCCGCGATGAGCGAAACTCAGAAAGGGTTTGAGCAGGGCGACCTGCAGGACCAGAGGATCGGCAAGGACTACAAGTCCGACCTGGGCGTGACCCACACGCACACGGTCACGCTGCCGGGGTTCCGCACCCAATCCGGCTTCGAGTTCGACGAGCTCGAGCTGTCCTACCAAACCCTGGGCACGCTCTCGCACGAGCGCGACAACGCCATCCTGGTCTGTCACGCCCTTTCGGGCGACGCGCATGTGGCGGGCATCAGCCCGAAGAACCGCCGGCCCGGCTGGTGGGATTACCATGTGGGCCCCGGCAAGGCCATCGACACCGACAAGTTCTTCGTGATTTGCTCGAACGTGCTGGGGGGCTGCTCGGGCAGCACCGGGCCCGGCACGCTCAACCCCCGCACCGGCAAGCCCTATGGCATGGCTTTTCCGCCGGTGACCATCCGCGACATGGTGGCGGCCCAGGCGCGGCTGATGGATCACCTGGGCATTCCCAGGCTCTTCGCCGCCATCGGCGGCTCCATGGGCGGCATGCAGGGCCTGGTCTGGGCGGTCGATTATCCCAATCGCATCCATTGCTGCGTTCCCATTGCCACTTGCATGGCGCACTCGGCCATGCAGATCGCCTTCAACGAGGTCGGCCGCCAGGCCATCGTCTCGGATCCCAACTGGAAGAACGGGGCCTACGAGGCCCGCTCCCGCCCCGAACACGGCCTGGCCGTCGCCCGCATGGTCGGCCACGTCACCTACCTCAGCGAGTTCTCGATGCGCGAAAAGTTCGGCCGCGCCCTCCAGGACGAAGCCAAGGCCAAGCGCACTTACCGGGCTTTTTTCCCGGAGTTCTTCAAGGTGGAGAGCTACCTCCATTACCAGGGCGACAGCTTCGTCGGGCGCTTCGACCCCAACAGCTATCTCTACATCACCAAGGCGCTGGACACCTTCGACCTGCTCGACAACCGCCTGCCGGCCGAAGTCCTCAAGGCGGTCAAGGCGCGCTTTTTTGTGGTGTCCTTCGAGTCGGACTGGCTCTACCCCCCGGCTCAATCGCGCGAACTGGTCAAGACGCTCAAACGCTCCAACGCTGTGGTCACCTATTTGAATCTGGACACCCGCTACGGGCACGATTCGTTCCTCATCGACAACCCCGCTTTCTCGCGGGCGGTGCACAACTTCTTTGACAGCGAGTACCGGCGGCTGCGCTCCCAACTCAAGAAGACGACACAGGCCCTCCGACTCTAATCCCCTGCTGGCCTTAAGACTCAACCATGTATCAAAACCTCTACAGCCAGGTGATCCAGTGGGTTCCGGAGCGGGCGCGGGTGCTGGACCTGGGCGCCGGCGACGGCGAGTTCCTCGAGCGGCTCGTGCGGGAAAAACGGGTGGCCGGCGAGGGCGTGGAACTGGATGCGGTGAAGGTGACCCGGTGCATCGAGCGCGGCCTGGCGGTGCATCAGGGCGATGTCATGGACGGCCTGGACCAGTATGGCGACGGCGCCTTCGATTACGTCCTCCTGCTGGGCACCTTCCAGGAGCTCAGGCCCTCCGAGAAACTGGTCCGGGAAGCCCTGCGCGTGAGCCGGCGCCTGATCGTCTCCTACAGCAATTTCGCCCACGTCCGCGTGCGCTTCCAAATGGCCTTCACGGGCCGATCGCCGGTCACCCAGGCCCTGCCCTCCCCGTGGTACCGCACCCCGAACATCCATTTCTTCTCCATCCTCGATTTCGAGGATTTTTGCGGCGAGATGGGCCTTCGCGAAGTCGAGCGCGCCTGCTTCAACGCCCGCGGCCGGGTGCGCTGGCTGCCCAACCTCCGGGCCGAGGTGGCCCTCTGTCTGCTCGAGGCCGGGCCTAAATAGAGTCTTTTCTTTCTCCTTAATATGCGCGCGGTCATCCAGCGGGTCTCCGAAGCCTCCGTGACCATCCATCGCGAGGTCCGCGCCTCCATTGGCCGCGGCCTGCTCGTCCTGCTCGCCGTCGAGGATACCGACACCGCCGAGGACATCGAGTGGCTCAGCGGCAAGATCGTCCGCCTGCGGGTGTTCAACGACGATGAAGGGGTCATGAATCTGTCCGTGGCCGAGGCCGGCGGCGGCATCCTCCTCGTCAGCCAGTTCACGCTCTTTGCCAGCACCAAGAAGGGCAACCGCCCCTCCTACAGCCGGGCCGCCCGGCCCGAAACCGCCATCCCCCTTTACGAGACCTTCCAGCGGCGCCTCGAGGAGGATTTTGGCGGCGAGATCGCCACCGGCGAGTTCGGGGCCGACATGAAGATCGCCCTGGTCAACGACGGCCCCGTCACCCTGATCATCGACTCGAAAGACCGCGAGTAGCCCTCCTCCTCCCGTTCCTCGCCCCGGCCGGGGCCGCACCCAGGGAACCCCTTTCGCCAAAGCCGCGTTCCCCGGATATCGCCGCCCTTGGGACGGGGAGTCCAAAGCCGCGCTTTCCGGGCAATCCTGGTTCCCGGCGCGCCGCAGGGTGGAGAGTCCTTCGATCCCAGCCCTGTAACCTTTTCGCCCCTCGCGGCTCGGAAAAGGCAGGAACGGACGGATTGAAACACTTATGAAACTGGAAAACGCGATTCGAATACTGGCGGGAACGATGGTGTTGATCAGCGTGTCGCTGGCCCATTGGGTGAGCGAATGGTGGCTCTTGCTGGGGGTGTTTGTCGGCTGCAACCTGATCCAGTCGGCCCTTACCGGGTTCTGCCCGGCCGAGATCATCCTGCGCAAGCTGGGCGTCGGCCAGGGGGCTTGCTGCTGCGCCGCCCCGGCTCGGGAGAAGTAAGACTGGCGTCCGTCTGTTTCTGGCATGCTCCCCATGAACGAGCCATCCCCGACTTCCCAAACCGGCAACCCGTGTTCGCCGCCTGAGGCTGCCGAAAAGCGCGCCCGCTGGAGCCCCTATGTCGTGGGCGCCGGTTTGGGCGTGTTGAGCTGGGTGGTGTTCGCCGTGGTCAACCAGCCGCTGGGCATTTCCACCGCCTTGTCCAGCGCTTCGAGCGTTTGCGCCTTGCCCGTCATGGGCGCGGAGGCGGTCGCGAAGAACGCTTACTGGACCAAGCACGCCCTCAAGCTCGATTACGGCATGCTGTTCCTGGCGGGGACTTTTCTGGGGAGCCTGGCCAGTGTGCTGGCCAGCCGGAGCTTTCGCCTGGAGAAAAGCCCGGCCGTCTGGCGGGACCGCTTTGGGGCTTCAACCGCCGGCCGGTGGGCGGCGGCCTTTGCGGGGGGCGTGATCGTCATGTATGGCGCCCGCATGGCCGTCGGCTGCACCAGCGGGCACGGCATCAGCGGCTCCCTGCAACTGGCCCTGAGCAGTTGGGTCTTCTTTCTCACCATGTTTGCCTCCGGCGTTGTCGCTGCCTGGCTCGTCTTCCGCCGGCCTGGCCGGGGCGCCCACTGACTTATTGCCAACCCCCTTATGAACCTTCCATTGACTGGAGAAACGGCGATCTGGCTGGCCATCCTCTTCGGGATGATCTTCGGATTCCTGCTCCACCGGGGCGGCGTGACCAACTACAACGTTATTGTAAACCAGTTCCGCTTCAAGGACTTCACGGTGCTCAAGATCATGTTCACTGCCATTGTGGTCGGTGGCGTCGGCGTTCTGGCCTTGAAGCAAGGCGGGTGGGCGCAGTTCCACATCAAGCCCGCCAATATGCTGGGGGTCACGCTGGGCGCCGCGCTCTTCGGTGTTGGCATGGTCCTTTACGGGTATTGTCCTGGCACGGGCCTCGCTGCCGTCGCCACCGGCAGCCTCCATGCCTTGGTTGGCCTGGCCGGAATGCTGGTGGGCGGCGTGCTCTACGCGTTGAGCTATTCCTGGGTCGAGGCCCACATCCAGAAGATCGGGGCGTTGGGCAAACTGCGTCTGCCGGAGGTCACCGGCCTGCCTGACTGGGCCTGGCTCGCGCTGCTGGCGGGCGTGGCCGCGGTCGTGTTCTGGCTGCTGGAAACGCGCCTGCGTCCGCAGACAAGGGAGCAATAGAATGGGGTCGCTCATTCTCAGCGTGTTGGTCGGCAGCGGCGTGGGCGCCGCTTTGGGCTACTTCGGACAATGTTCCTCCGGAACGTGTCCCCTGACGGCCACATGGTGGCGCGGGGCCATCTACGGCGCTGTCCTTGGGACGTTGTTCTACCTGACCTCGTCCGGCAGTCGGACGGCCCCGGCGCCGCCCGCCTCCGGCCGCGTGCCGCATGTGAGCGAAGCGGAATTCGAGAGCGCGGTTCTGGGCGCGTCGCTGCCCGTGCTGGTGGATTTCTACGCGCCCTGGTGCGGGCCCTGCAAGGCGCTGGCCCCGCACCTCGAGAAGCTGGCCGAAGAATTCGAGGGCCGCGCGAAGGTGGTGAAGGTAAACGTGGACGACTCGCCCAAGCTGGCCGAGCGCTTCGGGATTCGCGGCGTGCCCACCCTGCTGTTCTTCAAAGGGGGCAAACAGGCGGATGCGGTCGTCGGAATGACGGCGCCCGCCGCGCTCAAGGCCCGGCTGGAGAAGCTGGCTGCGGGGAATCCCGCCAGCCAGTCGCCGGCGCCGACCCCTCAGCCTGTCCGGTGAACCAGGCCCTCGGTGACGCAGGGCCCGGGCCAATTCGAGAATTGCGCTGGCTCGCACCGCCAATCATAGTGTCGCTCGCGAGACACCCGAGATACAGGAAGGGAAGCGTCGCCTCCCTGGGCAAACGAGGCCGGCGGCCGGCGGCGCCTGTGCTTCCCTCGTCCTGCTTGAATCTGGAAGAGCTATGAAACGAGTGAAACCCGAGTACTGGAAAACGGCCTTCCCCATCCTGGGGATGGCGCTATTGGCGACGGGGTGCGGCCACCAGCAGCCGGCCGCGCCTCCCGAGCAGATCCTCCCGGCGGCCGACGTGCGGCTGGTCAGGGTGGAAGCCCTCTCCCGTGTGGCCACGGAGGAAGTCGTCGGCACCGTGCGCCCCAAGCTCAGCGCCACCCTCTCGGCGAAGGTCAGCGGCACGCTCGTGCAGATGCTCGCAGTGCCAGGCCAGACCGTGAAGAAGGGCGACCTCCTCGCGCAGATCGACGCCAAGGAAACCCAGGCGCGACTCGACCAGGCCACCGCGGTGCGAGATCAGGCGAAAAAGGACCTGGACCGCACCGAGAAACTTCTGGCCCAAAACGTGATCACCCAGGCTGAAATGGACGCGGTGCAGTCCCGTTACCGGGTGGCCGAGGCCACCGTGCGCGAGGGAGAAACCCTGCTCAGCTACACCCGGGTGCTGGCCCCGTTCGACGGCTTGGTCACCGCCAAGCGAGCCGATGTCGGCGACATGGCCTCGCCCGGCCGGGCCCTTTTGGATATCGAGGATCCCAACGCCCTGCGCCTGGAGGCCGATGTGCCCGAGGCCCTGATCGACCGCATTCATCTGAACGACCGCCTGCCGGTGCGCGTGCCGGCCGCCGGGCCCGACCCGATCCAGGGCGTGGTGAGTGAAATCATGCCCGCCGCCGATCCGGCCAGCCGCACCTTCCGCGCCAAGCTGGATCTCCCGCCCGCCAGGGGCCTCCGCAGCGGTCTCTTCGGGCGCGTCGCCGTGCCCGTGGCCGAAGTCAAGGCCGTGCGCGTCCCCGCCGCCGCCGTCCTCCTGCGCGGCCAGATGGAAATCGCCTTCGTGGCGCAGGACGGCCGCGCCCGGATGCGCCTGGTCAAGACAGGCAAACGTCTGGGGGATGAAGTGGAAGTGGTCTCGGGCCTCAACGTCGGGGAAAGCCTGGTGGTGGACGGCGGGGCCCGGTTGCTGGACAGCCAGCCGGTGACAGAGAGGAGCCGGCAGCCATGAGCGCAGGCGGCTCGCATGCGCCCCATTCCGGGCCGGGGCTGGCCGGCCGCGTGGCTCGCGCCTTCATCGACTCTAAGCTCACGCCGCTGATCGTCATCGCCGCGGTGCTGCTCGAGGCCTTCGCCGTGGTCATGCTGCCCCGTGAGGAGGAGCCCCAGATCAAGGTCCCGATGATCGATGTGATGGTGGCCATGCCCGGCACCACCGCCCGCGAGGTCGCCGAGCGCGTCACCCGCCCCATGGAAAAGCTCCTCTGGGAGATTCCGGGCGTCGAATACATCTACTCGACCTCGCGCGAGGGCGAGTCGCTGGTGATCGTGCGCTTCAAGGTTGGCCGCGACCCCCAGGAGAGCCTGGTCGCCCTCACCGAGAAGCTCCGTTCGAATTTCGACCGCATTCCCCACGGCGTCACCCAGCCTCTCGTCAAACCCAAGTCGATCGATGACGTCCCCATCCTGGCGCTCACGTTCCACAGCCCGGAGTATGATCATCTCACCCTCCGTCGCCTGGCGGCCCAGGTGGACGATGCCGTCAAGCAGGTTCCCCTGGTGGCCGAGACCACTCTGATCGGCGGCGCCCGCCGCCAGGTCCGCGTGCTCCTGGATCCGGTCAAGCTGTCTTCGCGCAATCTCAGCCCCGTGGGCATCGTCCCCATGCTTCAACAGGCCAACCGCCAGCACGCCGCCGGCGGATTGACCAGCGACAACCGCGAGGTAATCATCGAGACTGGGGCCTTCCTGCGCACCGCCGAGGAGGTCGGACAGGTCGTGGTCGGGGTCTTCGGGGGCAAACCGGTTTACCTGCGCGAGGTGGCGGAGGTGGTGGACGGCGCCGAGGAGCCTTCGCAATACGTCTTCTTCGGCCGGGGCGCGGCCGGGTTGGCGGAGGCCGCAGGCCATGCCCCGGCCGCCACGAACCGCTCCGCCTTCGCCGAGGAGCCGGCCGTCACCCTCAGCGTGGCCAAACGCCCCGGCGCCAACGCCATCTTCGTTGCCAACGAGGTGCTGCGCAAGGTC
>JAKLEJ010000018.1 GCA_022711695.1 Verrucomicrobiota bacterium
CGGCGGCCCGCACGCACGCGAACCATTCCCTCTCCCCGCCTTCGGGCGGGGAGAGGCCACCCCACCCAAGAACCCCATGAACGACCTTGCCCAAACCACCACCAACCCGACCCTCGGCGTGCTGATCTTCGTCCTGGGCGGACTGACCGGCGCCATCTTCTACCTGCCCTTCAAGAAAGTGAAGAACTGGGCCTGGGAGAGCTACTGGCTGATCTACGCGGTGTTTGGGCTGGTCCTGGTGCCGTGGGCGCTGACCTTCGCCACCTCGCCCAACGTGGTGGCGGTGCTCAAGCAGTCGCCGTCCTCGGTGCTGCTCTATTGCTGCGTCTGCGGCGCGATGTGGGGCGTGGGCGGCCTGACCTGGGGCCTGATGATCCGCTACCTGGGCGTGGGGCTGGGGCTGGCCATCGGCTGCGGCCTTTGTTCGGCCACCGGCACACTGCTGCCTCCCGTGATCAAGCCCATCTTCCAAAAGGTCCTTCAGGCGGTGCTCGGCGGCGCGCCCTCGAGCACGCCGCTGCTGGAGCAAATCCAGACGGGCCTGCGCGGCCTCTATGGCAGCCCCTCGACCAACGCCACCCTGGTGGGCGTGGCCGTGTCCCTGCTGGGCATCGTCCTGGTGGGCATGGCGGGGATGTCCAAGGAAAAGGAGCTGCCCGAGGAAGAGAAGAAGAAGGCGGTCGCCGAATACGATTTCGGCAAGGGCATGCTGGTGGCCATCTTCTCCGGCGTGATGAGCGCAGGCATGAGCTTTGGCCTGCAGGGCGGGCCGGAGATCCAGAAGCTGGCCATGACCACCGCGCCCGCCACCTCCCCCACCTGGGCCGGCATGCCCGTGCTGGTGGTGGTGCTCTTTGGCGGATTCCTCGTCAACTTCCTCTGGTGTCTGCTCCTGAATCTGAAAAACAAGACCACGGGAGACTACGTGCGCGGCGGGACGCCGCTGCTGGGCAACCTGCTGTTCGCGGGGCTGGCCGGAGCGATCTGGTGCTCCCAGTTCATCTGCTTCAAGACAGGCGAGCCGGCGATGGGCAAAACCGCCTACGTGGGCTGGGCGGTGCTGATGGCCAGCGCCATCCTCTTCAGCACCCTGCTGGGCATTTTCCTGGGCGAATGGAAGGGCACCAGTTCCAAGACCCGGTCGCTGCTGGCCTCGGGGCTCGTCCTGCTCCTGCTTTCGTCGGTGGTGGCGGGATACAGCGGCAGCCTGGGCCAGAAAGAGGCGGCCGCCAAACCGGCCGCTGCCGCCCAGTAGAGCGCCGGGCGCCGACGCCCCATCCGGTTCTCGCCCGGGGCTGGGCCCGGCAGGCTTCGCCGGATCGCTCCGCGAAGACCCCCGGCCCGTACAACAAACAAGCCCGTTCCGGAGAACGGGCTTCGATTGTCCAGACAGGCGGAAGACTTACTTCTTTTCGCCGGCATCCTTGGCGGCTTCTTTCTTCTCCGGCTCGGGGGCGGCGGTGGCCAGCGGCAACTCGACCCACTCGAGGATGGCGAGCTGGGCGGCGTCACCGCGCCGCTGGTTGAGGTGCATGATGCGGGTGTAGCCGCCGCGGCGATCCTTGAAGACCGGAGCGATCTCCTTGAAGAGCCGTTTGACGGCGTCTTCGCGGTGGAGTCGCGCCACGCAAAGACGGCGGGCGTGAACGGTTTCCTTCTTGGCCAGGGTGACCATCTTCTCGGCCACGGAGCGCGCGGCCTTGGCCTTGGCGAGGGTGGTGGTGACGCGGTTTTCCTGGATCAGGTTGCACACCAAGTTGGCCAGCATCATGTTGCGGTGCTCGCTCTTGCGGCCCAGCTTGGCGGTTCTTTTCAAATGTCGCATAACAAATCAGGGTGGAGTTGGCCCGGGCAGCGCCCCGGCAATGGACTCAGAGAATCTTCTCTTCCTTGACGGGCGGATTGTCGAAGAGCTCGGCCTCGAAGGTCATGCCCAGAGACAGGCCCAGGGTGGAGAGCTTCTCCTTGATCTCGTTGAGGGACTTCTTGCCGAAGTTGCGGTACTTGAGCATCTCCTGCTCGGTCTTCATCGCCAACTGGCCCACCGTGGTGATGTTGGCGTTGTTGAGGCAGTTGGCGGCGCGCACGCTCAGCTCGATTTCGTTCACGCTCATGTTGAGCAGCTTCTTCAGCTTGAGCCGCTCGTCGTCTTCCTTCTTCTCCTCCTCTTCGAACTGGATGGCGTTCTTGTCGTAGCCCACAAAAACATCCAGGTGTCGCTGCAGGATGGCCGAGGCTTGGGTGAGAGCGTCCTCAGGGGAGATGCGGCCGTCCGTCCAGACCTCGAGCACCAGCTTGTCATAGTCGGTGCGCTGGCCGACGCGGGCGGCCTCGACGGCGTACTTCACGCGCGCCACCGGGGAGAAGATCGAATCGATGGCGATGACCCCGATGGGCTGGTCAGCCTTCTTGTTTTCGTCCCCGGGGCAGAAGCCGCGGCCCACTTTGACTTCGATCTCCATCTCGAACTTCTTCTTCTTGTCGAGAGTGCAGATGAGCTGGCCGGGGTTGACCACTTCGAGGTTCTGGCAGAGCTGGATGTCCGCCGCGGTGACCGGGCCCTCCTTGTTCACGGACAGGAGCAGCGTGGGAAAATCGCGCGTGTTGTTGAACGCGCGGAACTTGATCTTCTTCAGATTAAGCACCATCTCGGTCACGTCTTCGACGACGCCCTCCACCGCGGTGAACTCGTGCATGGCGCCCTCGATCTTGACCGAGGTGATGGCCGCGCCCTCGAGCGAGCTCAGGAGCACGCGGCGGAGAGAGTTGCCCACGGTATGGCCGTAGCCGGTCTCAAACGGCTCGGCGACGAACCGGACATAGGTGGGGGAGGCTGTCTGGTCATCTTTGACCAGCTTTTTCGGCATTTCGAAACGTCCCAGACGTATTGGCATAGGTTTTACGCAATTTTAATCTGACCGCTTTCCGTTATTCCCGCGGCGAAAGCGGCCCGTATAATTGCCTGGACCCCCGGCCACGGGGGCCCTGACTGCTAGCGGGAATAAAACTCGACGACGGCTTGCTCGTTGGCGATGGGTTGGATCTCATCGCGGGTGGGCACGCGCATCACCACGCCCTTGAGCGCGGTCTTGTCCACCGACAGCCAGTCGGGCATGATCCGGCCTCCGGCGCTTTCAAGGGCCTTCATGGCCATCTGCTTGGAAACGTTCTTGTCCTGGACCTGGATGGCATCGTTGACCTTCAAAGCAAAGGAGGGAATGTTGACCTTGCGGCCGTTCACCTTGACGTGGCCGTGGGCCACCATCTGCCGGGCCTGGGGGCGGGTGTTGGCGAAGCCGAGATGAAACACCACGTTGTCCAGGCGGGTCTCGAGAATTTGCAGCATCTGCTCGCCGGTGACGCCGCGGCGGCGCAGGGCCTGCTGATACACCCGGCGGAACTGCCGCTCCAGGAGGCCGTAGTAATAGCGGAGCTTCTGTTTCTCGATCAACCCCAGCGCGTAATCGCTGTGCTTGCGGCGCGATTTGGGCCCATGAACGCCCGGCCCGTAGGGGCGGCGCTCGAGGTACTTGGTGGGGCCGAAAATCGGGGTGTTAAAGCGGCGGGTGATGCGCACCCGGGGTCCAGTATAACGAGCCATACCTTGCGATTTGTCCTTTGAAAGTTCGGGTTCCGGAGATTAGACGCGGCGTTTCTTGCGCGGGCGGCAGCCGTTATGCGGCACCGGCGTGCAATCCTTGATGGTGCTGATCTCCAAGCCGATGGCCTGGAGGGCGCGGATGGCCGACTCGCGGCCGGCCCCGGGGCCGCGCACGTGGATCTCGACCTCGCGCATGCCGTGGGCCATGGCTTGGCGGGCCGCGTCCTGCGCCACCTGCATGGCGGCGTAAGCCGTGCTCTTGCGGGAGCCCTTGAAGCCGACACGGCCGGCGGTGCTCCAGCCGATGACGTTGCCTTGCATGTCGGTGATCGCCACCTGGGTGTTGTTGAACGTGGCCAGAATGGTGGCGATGCCCGAAACGATGTTCTTGGCATGCTTGGCCTTGACGATCTTGGTCGCCTTGGCGTCCTCGCCCAGCAGTTCGGCGGCGCTGGGAGACGTACCGCCGGCCACCACCCCTTCGGCGGGCTTCGCCTCGCCCGGGGCCGCGGCTTTGTCGGCTTTCTCCGGCTTGTCGGTCTTCCCGGCCTTTTCGCCCTTGTCGGCTTTCTCGGCCTTTTCGGGCTTGGGGGCCTTGTCCTTCTTGGGGGCCGCCGCCTTGGCTTCGCCTTCGGCGCCGGGCTTGGCCGGCTTCTTCTCGGCTTTGTCCGCCTTGGGCTCGGGAGTTTGTTCCGCGGGTTTCTTGGTCTCGTCAGCCATATGCAACTTTGGAAATTAGTGGATGCCGACCTTGGCGTTGGGGTTGCGCTGCACGCCCACCGTCTTGCGCGGGCCCTTGCGGGTGCGGGCGTTGGTGCTGGTGCGCTGGCCGCGCACCGGCAGGCCGCGGAGGTGGCGCACGCCCCGGTAGCACTTGATGCTGGTCAGGCGCTTGAGGTTGATGCCCAACTCGCGGCGCAGGTCGCCCTCGATCACGTGCTTGCCATCCTGGATGGCGCGCACGATCGCCGAAATCTGCTGCTCGGTCAGATCCCGCGCCCGGATGCTCGGCTCGATCTTGGCCTGCTTGAGAATGTCGATGGCATTGCGGGGGCCGATGCCGTAGATGTAGCGAAGCGCAATGTCGATGCGCTTCTTGTCCGGGATTTCAACACCGATGATGCGTGCCATAATCTAGCCTTGACGTTGCTTGTGACGGGAGTTGGTGCAAATGACGCGGATGACGCCCTTGCGACGCACGATCTTGCAGTGCTCGCAGAGCTTTTTCACTGATGCGCGAACTTTCATGTTTCGTTTCGATTCAAGATGCAGCCCCTCGACATGTCGAAGGGCGACATTTCCACAATAACGCGGTCACCCGGGACGAACTCCGTCCCCGCCGCCCGCAATTTCCGAGACCGGTAGGCCAGGATGCGATGCCCGTTGGGCAGCTCCACCCGGCAAACCCCGCTGGGCAGGGATTCCATCACCCTGCCCTTCGCTTCAATTCCGTCTGCTCGTGGCACGTCAGAATCTCCGGCCCCGTCTCGGTGATCAGGACCGTATGCTCGAAATGGGCGGACAGTTCACCATCTTCGGTGACGACTGTCCAGCCGTCTTTCAAGACTTTCACCCCCGGCCCGCCCCGGTTGACCATCGGCTCGATGGCGATGGTCATGCCCGGCTTGAGCCGGTGGCTGGCCCTGCCCGGCTCGACAAAATTGGGCACCTGGGGATCTTCATGCATGGAGCGGCCCACGCCGTGCCCCACGAACTCCCGCACCACGCTGTAGCCGTTGCTCTCGACGCACCGCTGCACGGCGCGGCCGATGTCGGCCACCCGGTTGCCCGCCTGCGCCGCGGCAATGCCCTCGCGGAGCGCCTGCTCGGTCACGTCCAGCAGCCGCTGCGCCTCCAGGCTGCAGCCCCCCACCGGGACCGTTCGGGCCGTATCCCCGATAAAACCGTTGTGGGCCACGCCCACGTCCAGGCTCACGATATCCCCAAACTCGACCCGCCGCTCGCCCGCCAACCCGTGCACCACCTGCTCGTTTACCGAAATGCACACGTGGCACGGGTACTGATGATACCCCAAAAACGCGCTCCGCGCCCCATAATGGCTCAGCCGCGCGGCCGCAAACTCATCGATCGCCCGGGTGGTCACTCCCGGCCGCACAAACGCCGCCACCTCGTCCAGCAGCACCGCCGCCAACCGGCACGCCGGCCTCATCGCCTGCAAATCGCGCTCGGTCTTGAGAATGATCATCGGAACCAGCCCGCGCCCTGCGCGGACGACCCCGTCCGCCCCGGGCCGCCTAGAAGCGCCCTCGCAAGCGGCCCTTCTTCAGGAACCCGTCGTAGTGGCGCATGAGCAGGTGGGATTCCATCTGCCGCATGGTGTCCAGCATCACCCCGACCAGGATCAGCATGCTGGTGCCGCCGAAGAACGTGGCCACCGCATAGGGCACGTTCATCTCGCGCGCCAGCAGGATGGGAATGATGGCGATCACCGTCAGAAAGACCGCCCCGGCCAGGGTGATCCGGTGCATGGCGTTATGCAGGAAATCGCTGGTGGCGACTCCGGGACGCACTCCGGGGATGTAGCCGCCGTATTTCTTGAGATCGTCGGCGATCTGGATCTCGTTGAACTGCGTGGCCACCCAGAAATAGGAGAAGAAGAGGATCATCAGGCCGTAAACGATCATGTAGAGGATCGCGCCTTCGTTGAGCATCACCGCCATTTCGCGCAGGAATTTGATGTCCAGGCTGCTGCCCAGGAACTGCAGGATGCGCTGGGGGAACATGAGGATGGCCTGGGCGAAGATGACCGGCATGACCCCCGCGTAGTTGACGCGCAGCGGCATGAACGAACTGCCGCCCTGGAAGACCTTGCGGCCCACGGCGCGCTGCGCGTACTGAACCGGGATCTTCCGCTGGGCCTGAGTCACAGCGATGACGCCCGCGACCACCGCGAGCAGCAGCAGAATCAGGGCGATTCCATGGAAGAAGTTGAAGTGGGTCTCGACCCCGCCGCTGGGGAAGAACATGTCCATGAGCGCCTGCCAGGCCGCAGGCAGCCGGGCCAGGATGCCGATGGTGATGACCAGCGACACGCCGTTGCCGATGCCGCGCTCGCTGATCTGCTCGCCCAGCCACATCATCAGCATCGTGCCGGTGGTCAGGATGATCGTGGTCTGAATCCGGTACCACCAGAGGTTCTCGTAAGTCACCAGGTTCCCGGTAAAGCCGTTGAAGATGGTGTCGGCGCGCTCCCACCCGTAGGCCATGACGAAGCCCTGGCCCAGACACAGCGGCACGGTCAGGTAGCGCCCGTACTGGATGATCTTGGCGCGGCCGCCTTCTTCGCGAACCATTTTGCTGAGTTGCGGGACCACCGCGGTGAGAAGCTGGATGATGATCGTCGCCGAGATGTAAGGCATGATGCCCAGCGCCCCCACGGCGCAGCGCTCGAGGGCGCCGCCGGTGAACATCGAATACATGCCCAGCAGCCCGCCCGCTGCGGACTTCTGGCTCTCGAAATACTGCAGCAGCAGGGCGCCATCAAGCCCGGGAACGGGAATCATCGCGACCAGACGGCAAATCCCCAGAACAAAGAGCGTGAACAGGATTCGCGATTTGAGCTCCGGAATCTTGAAGCAATTCGCGAAGGTATTGACAATATTGGCAAACATTTGGATGAGAGACTAGGCCAGAGCGGTCGAGCAGCAGGCCGCCGGGCCGGGGTTAACCCCCCGCAAAACAGGACGGGAGCGCCCGGCAAAGAGCGCTGCCCGAACTTGCAGTTCGCAGTTGTCGTTGAGTCTCAAAATCATTCGCTTTCACCCGGAATGCCCGGAGCGTGTCCAGCCCCCCTGGACAGGGGAAATGGAGCGCGGAATATAGGCAAACCCATCCACCCGCGCAACAAGTATTTTCCGGTTTTTTGGCGCGGCGACCCGGCGGCGCCCGCCGCAGGATGGCTTCAGCCAGCAGGCCGGGCGATGCGGTAATGGCCGGCCGGGTCCGTTTCCACCAACTGGCGGCTCACCAGGCGGGCGAGCAGCGGCAGAGCCCAGCGCGGGTTCTTCTCCCAGGTTTGCTTGTCGCTGGCGCGCCGGCAGATCTCGCGCGCCGAAAAAAACACGTTGGGAGCCGTGGCCAGGTAATTCAGAACCGCCTGCTCTTCAGCCGAATTCATGTCCTACCATGCGCCACGGGGAGGGGGCCGTCAATCCGCGCGAAATTTTCCTTTTGAATTTTGGCGTTTTCCTCTCATGCTCCGGGCCATGGCAAAACCGGCTTTAGGCCGCGGACTTGGAGCGCTTCTGGGCGGGGTGGCGGCAACCGTCAGGAACGGCGCTTCCACGCCGCCGCTTTCTCCCGTGACCGCTGAAACGCCCGCGGGCGGGGCGGTGCAGATGGCGCCGCTGGCGCGCATTCATCCCAGCCCGCTGCAACCGCGCAAGGAGTTTCCGCCGCAGGCGCTGCGGGAGCTGGCGGACTCGATCAAGGACAAAGGCATCGTGCAGCCGCTGCTGGTCCGCGAGCGCGACGGGCACTACGAGCTGATCGCGGGCGAGCGCCGCTGGCGGGCGGCGCAACTGGCGGGGCTGACCGAGGCCCCGGTGATTGTCCGCCAGGCCGATGACCGCACCGCCCTCGAACTGGCGCTGGTCGAGAACCTGCAACGCGAAAACCTCAACGCCATGGAGGAAGCCCTCGGCTACCGGCAGTTGATCGACCAGTTCAAGCTCAGCCAGGAGGAAGCGGCGGCCCGCGTGGGCAAGAGCCGGGCGACGGTGGCCAACTCCCTCCGGCTCCTCAACCTGCCGGGCGACGTGCAAACCTGGCTCAAAGAGGGCCGCCTCCAGCCCGGACACGCCAAGGTCATCCTCGGATTGCCCTCTCCCGAACAACAGTCGCTGGCGGCTCAGCGAACGATCAAAGACGGGCTGGCGGTGCGCCAGGTGGAGGAATTGGTGGCGCACTGGACCGCGCGCTCGCGCGAGAGCGCGCCGGCCGGCAAGCCGCCCGCCGGGCCGGGACCGGCGCGGGACGCTCACGTGATCGCCCTGGAAGGCAAGCTGCGCGAACGGTTCGGCACCAAGGTGGGCCTGCGCTATCGGCAGGGGAAAGGCTCGATCGAAATCCGCTACTATAGCGACGACGAGCTGGAGCGGATCCTGGGAATTGTCGGCGTGCAGGCCGATTGAGGCGGCGTGCAACCGCCAGGAGCCGCGCCGATGGGCGGCCGCTCAGGCGGCGCCCCGCCGGTTCTCGGTCATGAAGTCCAGGTAGGTCATGAGCTTCTCCTTCATTTCCTTCCGGGAGACGATCGCATCGATCAGGCCGTGGTCGAGGAGGAACTCGGCGGTCTGAAAGCCCGGGGGCAGCTCGGCCTGGGTGGTGTCTTTGATGACGCGCGGTCCGGCAAAACCGATCATGGCCCCGGGTTCGGCGACGATCAAGTCGCCCAGGCTGGCGTAGCTGGCCATGACCCCCGCAGTCGTGGGGTGGGTCAACACGCTGACATAGGGCAGCCGGGCCTTGGCATGGTAGGCCAACGCGCCGCTGGTCTTGGCCATCTGCATGAGGCTGAACATGCCTTCATACATGCGCGCGCCTCCGCTCGTGGAAACGATGATCAGCGGCAGTTCCTTCTCGGTGGCTTTCTCGATCAGCCGGGTGAGCTTCTCCCCCACCACCGACCCCATGGACCCGCCCAGGAAACTGAAGTCCATCACCCCCAAAGCCAGCCGATGCCGCCCCATCGTGCCGATGCCGGTGATCACGGCGTCCTTTTGCCCGGTGGATTCCTGATAGGACCGCAGCTTGCTTGTGTAGGAGGCCACCCCCGTGAACTGGAGGATGTCCACGCTCGTCATGCCGGCGTCCATTTCCTCGAAGGAGCAAGTCTCGACCAACGAATGGATGCGCTCGCGGGCCCCGATGGGAAAATGGAAGCCGCACTTCTGGCAGACTTTCAAGTTCTCGTCCAACTCCCGGTCGTAGATCATGTTCGCGCATTTGGGGCACTTGTTCCAGAGCCCCTCGGGGATGTCTTTCTTGCGCGACTTGGCCCCCGGCATCTTTGGTTTGCGGGCAAACGCCTTCTCGGCAGCCGCGGGCGGCGCCGGGGTTACAGCGGGTTCCACGGTCTCCAATCCCAGCGTCTTTCGAGTGAACGTGGTCTTCGACATCGGGGCTATTGTGAGGGAAACGGCGGCCCGAGTCGAGAGCGGATTATTCACACTCCAGCCGGGACCGGGACCGATCCCGAGCCGTCGGCGCCCCAGGGTGCGTCCGAAGCCCGGGCGACGGTCCAAACGGCCACTCTGGCCGCGCCGGACTGACGGAGAATCCGAGCACAAGCTCCACTGGTGGAACCTGTTGTGAACACATCGTCGATCAGCATCACCCTCCAGCCCTTCACAGACCGCCTGGGGCGCAACGCGAACGCCCCGCGCATGTTCTCGATGCGTTCGCCCCGGCTCAGCCGGGTCTGGGATGGGGTCGGCACGACCCTGCGCAGGACCCTGGCCTCGAGGGGAATGTCCGTCAGTCGGCTGAGCCGGGCAGCCAGGCGATGGGCCTGGTTGAAGCCGCGCTCGCGCTCCTTCAAGGGATGCAGCGGCACCGGCACGCAACAGTCCCAATCGGGCCGGGACAATTGAGGCGCCGCCCGCGCTGCGAGCAACTCCGCCAGGAACCCCTCGAACCAGAGCTGCCGGCGGTATTTGTAGCCATGGATCGCCTTGAGCACCGGGTCAACCGCCAGCACTGCCGAGCGCGCCCAATCGAAGCCGGGTGCGGTTGTTCGGCAGTGGCCGCAATCCGATTCCGTGGTGACCTCCCCTTGGAAGGGCCGTCCGCAGACCGAACAGAACGGAGGCTCGACCGGGCGGACTTTCGCCCGGCAGGCATCGCAGACATAGCTGCGAGCGGGAGTGGCGGGTTCCCGTTCGCACAACTGGCAAAGCTCCGGGTAGGCGAGACTGAGGGCGGCGTTGGCCCAGGCTTCAAGCCGGCGGCGAAGGTCGTGTGGCATGGCCGGAGGGGGCTGAGAGCAGGGGCGACCGCAGCAGCGACAGGAGCACCGTCGCCATGACCAGCATGGCTAGCCAGCCATCGATCAGCTTGCCCGAGCCCCAGAACCAAAGATTGGCTTGAGGCGGCACAACGGTGAGGGCCCCGGCCAGCTTCAGCCAGAAGATCCACCCGGCGTGCAGACCCGCCGAGAAGAAGAGCGAGCCAGTGCGCTGGAAGGCCAACCCCAGGATCGCGCCCGCCAGGGCCAGGGTCAGAAAGCCGGGCATGAGAGCCTTCAGGTCGCCGAATCCGCGGCACATCTGGGCCAGCACCAGCAGCCCTGTGTGCCATTCCACGGTCTTGGGCTGGGGGGGACGCTCGAAGAAGTGCACCAGCGCATAGACCAAGCTGCTCAGGACCAGCGCGCCCCACGCCGACCAGGCCCGGCGCAGCCCGCCCATGACGACCCCCCGGAAGAAGGTCTCCTCCAGAAGGGCCACCACCCCTGCGCTCAGGGCGGCGCTGAGAAGCTTGGATACCAGCCGGCCCGCCTCCAGGTCCTGCCGCAGATCGCGGGCGCCCGCGAGCGTCGCCAACCCTGCCACCGCCGCCAGCGAGACAAATCCCACCGCAAAGCCCTGGCCCAGCCGCCGTCCCTGGCCGCCGCGGGCTGTCCAGCCGATCTCCCGCCAGGAAGCGGCCCCCAGGACGCGCATCAGGGGCCACATCCCTGCCAGCGCCAGAACCAGGAGGCAGCGGTTCACATAACGATGGAAGGGACTTTCCGCCAGGGATCGCAGCGCGGGAATGTGGGCGGCAGCCGCCTGCGCCAGCCAGTAGAGCCAGGGCGCCAGCAGCGCCCCGCCCAGAAACACCGCCAGGGCAAATGCCAGGATGACCCGCGCCGGTTTCACGCCGCCACGCTAGGCAGGGGCGGCCGGGCTGCCAAGCGCATAATGACAACGATAAACCTTTGCCCGCCGCCCCGGTTCATGTTAAGTAAAGACCGAGCACAACGATGGGTATCGATTACATGACCGGACAGGGCTTCGAGCCCGCGCACAAGCCGGGGCCGCTGGGGCGATTTCATTTGCGGGAGCTGATCAATTGCGGGGGCATGTCGGAAATCTGGCTGGCCACCGACGCCGAGCAGAAGCACTACGCCCTGCGGCTGCTGCGCAGCAAGTCCCGCTTCGACCTGACCACGCGCAGACGGTTTCACCGGGGCTGCGAGGTTCTTTCCCGCATTCACAACCACGAGTTTGTGATCGGCTACTTCGAGCACGGCAAGATCGAGGGCAGCCTTTACCTGCTGATGGAATACGTCGAAGGCGCCAACCTGAAGCAGTTGCTGGCCAACTGGGACCCGGTCCTTCAGGAGTGGGTCGGCAACATCCTCATCGACATGTCCATCGCCCTCGAACACGTCCACGACAGCGGCTTCATGCACCTGGATTTCAAGCCCGAGAACGTGCTGGTGAGCCGAAACGGCAGCGTGCGACTGGTGGATTTCGACCTGGCCCAGCCCCGCTCGGAAAAGCCCCGGAAGATGGCCAGGAACCCCGGCACCCCGGCTTACATGGCCCCCGAGCAGCTCATGCGCCAGCCCCTCGACCACCGGGCCGATCTCTTCTCCTTCGGGGCCGCCGCCTACGAGGTGCTCACGGGAACCAAGCCCTTTCCGGGCGACACGCCGGATGAGGTCCTGCAACGGCAATTGGACCGCCACGGTTTCGTGCCGCCCCGGGACCATAATCCGGACATCCCGCCCGGCCTGGAGAAAGTCATCCTGAAATGCCTGGAGCGGGAGCCGGACAAGCGCTACGCCATCGCCAGCCTGCTGGTGCACGACCTCCAGAACATTCTTTACCTCGAGTGAGCCGCGCGGGCTGCGTCCTCGGCTTCGAGGAACCAGCCGGCCTCGAATCCTGGCCCGCCGGTTTGAAGCGCGGGTTGCAGCCTACTTGATCTCGACCTTCACCTTGTGGTGATCGAGCACCGAGGCCTCCACAAAGCGGAGTTGGGCCACGGCAATGTTGTAGTCCGCCTTGGCGCGGAGTTCCTCGACCGCCCGCTGAGCCAGGTCGCTCTGAAGCTGCAGGACCACGAACGACGTGCTGGTTCCGGCCGCCAGCTTCTTCTCTTCCGCCTCCAGCGCGGCCCGGGCGTAGTCCACCGCCTCGCGCGTGGCCGCCACCCGCTGCAGGCTGGTGCGCGCGGTCTTGATGGCGTCGTCGATCTCCCGCAGCACCAGCTCCTGCCGCTGCTTCACCAGCACCGCGGCCTGGTCCTTGCGGATGCGGCTGGCGCGATAGTTGTCCCGCTCGGCCCGGCGGGTCAGCGGCATCGAGAAGATGACGCCCAGCAGGTCGTTTGGGTTTTGGAGGCCGCGAACCTCGCCAAACGCGCCTGCGGCCGAGGCATAGTAGGCGCCCCCCCGGGCGGAGGTCGAGGGCACATAGACGTCGCTGCCCTTGGCGCCGTAACCCGCGACCAGGTCCAGCGCGGGGAAGAGCTGGTTGTAGCGGAACTTGAGATCCAGTTCGGCCTTCTCGACATCCAGCTTCAACTGCGCGAGGTCGGGACGGCGCGCCACCCCCTGACGCCAGCTTTCGCCCAAGTCGAACTTCTCCGGCACCACCACCAGGGGGTCCGAGGGCATCAGCACGGTGTTGACGGAGCTGACAAAGTCATCGCCAATCAGGGTCTTGAGGAGGTTCTCGGCCAGGGCCACCGCGTTGCTGGCGGAGATGAGATCGGCGGCCACCTGGGCCACCTGGGCCTGGGCCAGTTTGGCCTCGAGCGGCGCCAGTCGCCCCATCTGGATCTTCTGCTGGGTTTCGTCGTAGAACCGCTGCCGCACTTCCAGGAGCTTCCGCTGCACCTTCACGAACTCGTGGGTGTAGGTCAGTTCGTTATAGGCCTTCTGCACCTGCGTGATGATGTCCATGACCACGTAGTCCACGCCCAGTTCGGTGATCTTCAAGTCCCGCTTGCTCACCTGGATGGTGGTGCGGGTTTCGTCCACCCAGAAATCCTTCAGCAGGTGCTGGGAGATGCTCACCCCGGCCCCGACGTCGTACGAATCCACATACTGATCGCTGCGCGAGCCGTAGGTGTTGGCGTAATCGAGCAGCAAATCGTAGCTCATGCCGATGGGCGTGGTCCCGGTGAAACCGGCCTCGGCCAGGTGCGACTGGGCGCTGTACTCGGTGCGCCGGGCCAGGGTGGCCGGGTTATAGCCGCCCGAGTCCGATTCCGTGGTGTGGCGGTAGCCCGAGTTGAACACCGGGTCGTAAGCCCCGTAGGTCGAGCTGAGCGTCAGCCGCGCGATCTGCGGGTTGAACCGCTGAATCTGCACCTGGCGGTTGTTCAGCAGGGCCAGCCGGACGCACTCCTGCAAGCTAACCGGGCGCACGCCGTTCGTGGCCGAAGACTGGCCGTGCGCGGCCAATGCGGCCGTGCAAACCAGCAGCCAAATCGCTTTTGTGAGTCGCATTCGGTCAGCATGTGACATCCGCGCAAATTCGTCAACAAATCCGAGACCCCCCAGAAATCCGCGCGCACGATACGCACCCCGCCGAGGCAGGGCGACACTCCCGCGGCGCCGTGCGTTGCCCAATGGAGCGCGCTGCTCCGTCAGCGCCTTCTCCTCAAGCATGGGCAGAGCCTGCGGCGGCGACGGAGCGCCGCCCTCCAGCGACGCTTCCCCACACGCGCGGGTTGCGCCTTCAGTCACGGCTTTGGGCGCGGCTCAGGCGGTCGGCGATGCCGCGCCAGGCCGGCCCTGCGGGCGGGGCTTCGACGACGATCAAGCTGGCGCCCGCCTCGTCGGCCCGGTGCATCTCCGCATAGAGGGCCCGGGCAAAGGCGCCGGGCTCGCGCGGCAGGATCGAGAGGCCGGCCAAACCCGCTGCGGGGGGCGGATGCGTATGCGCCAGCACATGGCAGCGGCCCGGAACGGCTTTAAGTTCGCGCAGCAGTTGCGCCCAGTTGTCCGCATTCGACCAGGCTCGCACACAAAGGCGCCCCCGGGGGGCGTAATGTTTGGGCAGCAGGCCCGGGCTGCGAAGAACTCCGTCGCTGCCGCCCGGCGGGGCGAAGGGCTTTGCGCCAGCCAGGCCCAGCGCCGCCAGGATGGACTCCTCGTGGACCATCCCGGGCCGCAACACCCGGGGGGCACGGCAAGTCAGGTCCAGCACTGTCGATTCGATGCCCACCTCGCAGGGACCGCCGTCCACGACCAGGGGAATGCGCCCGCCGAGGCTTTTCAGGACGTGTTCGGCCCGCGTGGGCGAGATGCGGTTCGAGAGATTGGCGCTGGGGGCCGCCAACGGAAAGCCGCAGGCCCGGATCACCGCTTGCATGAGGGGATGCGCCGGCCAGCGGATTCCCACGGTCGCGCCCCCGGCCGTCACCACCTCGGGGATGCGCGCCGCCCGCCGCAATACCAGGGTGAGGGGCCCGGGCCAGAACGCCGCGGCCAGCCGGGCGGCGCGGGCCGGCCACGACCGGACGCATCGCCGCGCCATCCCGGCGTCGGCCACATGGACAATGATGGGGTTGTCGGAGGGACGGCCTTTGGCTTGGTAGATGCGGGCGACGGCGTCGGGATCGAGCGCGTTGGCGGCCAGGCCATAGACCGTCTCGGTGGGCAGGGCCACGAGCTGGCCCTGGCGCAGCAGCGCCGCCGCGCGCTCGACCGCCGCGCGCCGCCGGGCCGGCGTGTCCGCCGTCAACAATTCGGTTCGGTAACTTCCCTTCATGGGTTGCCGCTGGCCCGGCCCTGGAAACCGGGCCGGCCACGCTCTGACGGGAAGCCTATCGACAAGACCCGATAAATGCCAGCCCCTGAATCCGCACGCAAGTCGCCCTGGCTGGTCAACTTCAGGCGTTTTCGAACGGGCAGAGGAGTGCGAACACATGCGATGCGGATTCAGATGAAGCCGGCCTCCGGCCGGCGGGCACAGAGACACTCCATCGATCGGCACGGTACCCGAGGCGCCCCGTCGTTAAAAGGCGGGAAGCGCCACGCGCCCGCTCATCTGCGCATTCGGGTCCTCCGCCCTGCGTCACTGGGATAGCGTCCAGAGCGAGGGCGTCTGCGCAAGACGCCGCAGCAGGCGGGAGTCGGCGGCCGGGAATTCGTATTGAGACAGCTCCTCCGCTGTGACCCAGGCGAGGCCGGCGCAGTCGATCGGGCGGGGTTCGCCGGACAGCAGCGCGCAGACGAAGAAGCGAAGGTGAACGGTCTTCTCGGGATAGGCGTGGGTGAGGCTTTCGAAGCAGTCCTGCACCGCGACTTCAATGCCCAACTCCTCGAGCAGCTCGCGGCGGAGGCACGCCTCGAACGATTCGTCGGGACGGCGTTTGCCGCCCGGGAATTCCCAGAGGCCGGCGAGATGCGAGCCGTCGGGGCGGCGGGTGATGAGGAGCCGGCCCTGGCGGAAGAGCAGGCCGGCGGCGACGTCGATCGGCCGGCCGGGAATGGGTGGGGCAGCCACGGTCTCAGCGGCCGACGCTCTTGTAGATGAAGCCGAGCTTCTCCATTTCGGCGGGGTCGAAGAGGTTGCGGCCGTCGAAGAGGATTGGATGGGTCAGGGCGGCGCGGGCGCGGGGGAGATCGAGCTGCGCGAACTGGGGCCACTCGGTGGCCACCACCAGGGCGTCGCATCCCTCCGCCACCTCGTTCATGTCCGCGACATACGTGACCCCCGTGAGGACGGTCCGGGCCTTCTCCATGGCCACGGGGTCATGCACGCGCAGGCGCGCGCCCTCCTTGAGGAGGCGTTGGCACAGCCCGATGGCCGGAGACATCCGCACGTCGTCGGTGTTCTGCTTGAACGCCAGGCCCAGCACGCCCAGCGTCTTGTCCTTGAGCACCCAGAGGGTGTCGGCGATCTTCTTGATGAACCGGTCCATCTGGTCGGCATTGATGCGCTGCACCTCCTTGAGCAGCCGGAAATCGTAGCCGATCTGCTCGGCGATCTTGATGAAGGCGCTGAGGTCCTTGGGAAAGCAACTGCCGCCAAAGCCCAGGCCGGCGTTGAGGAACTGGCGGCCGATGCGGGCGTCCAGCCCCATGCCGTTGGCGACCTCCAGCACGTTGGCCCCCGAGGCCTCGCAGATCACCGACAGGGCGTTGATGTAGGAAATCTTGAGCGCCAGGAACGAGTTGGCGGCGTGCTTGATGAGCTCGGCCGAGTTGATGTCCGTCACCAGCATCGGCGCGTGGAACGGCGCATAGACCTGGCGCATGGCCTCGACCGGCCGCGGCGAGCGCACCCCGATGACCACGCGGTCGGGCTTCATGAAGTCCTCGACGGCGAAGCCCTCGCGGAGGAACTCGGGGTTGCTGACGACGTCGAACTCGACGCGGCCCTTGCAGTAGCGCTTGATGGTTTCGGCCACCTTGTCGCCGGTGCGCACCGGCACGGTGCTCTTGTCCACCACGATCTTGTAGCTGGTCATGGCGGCGGCGATCTCGCGGGCCACGTGCTCGATGAAGCTCAGGTCCACCGAGCCGTCCGGCAACGCCGGCGTGGGCACCCCGATGAAGACAATGTCCGAGCTCTCGACGCCTTCCGCCGTCGAGGCAGTGAACCGGAGCCGGCCGCGCTGCGTGTTCGCCTGGACCAGCTCCTCCAGGCCGGGCTCGTAAATGGGCATGCCCCCGGCCTTGAGCAGATCCACCTTGGCCTGGTCCTTGTCCGCGCACACCACCTGGTGTCCGGCCTCGGCAAAACAGGCGCCGGTGACCAGGCCCACATAACCGGTGCCGATCATGCAGATCTTCATAAGCAAAACTTGATAGGCGGCGCCCGCCCTCGGGAGGGCCGCCGCAGCCCGCCGCGGACCGGCCTGCCCGGAACCGCCCCGCGTCGCACCGGCCCTACTTGGCCTTGGGAGCGGCCGGGGGATTGGTCGTGGGGGTCAGCTTGAGAAGGTTCGTCGCGGCCGCCAGGTTGGTCTTGACCACTCCCACCGCGCCGGTGGCGGCGGCTTTGGGCAACGCCGGCGTCACCAGGGGCGCATTGGTCAAGGACGGCGAGGGGGCGTTGGTCGGGGCCAGGTGGGGATACTTGACCAGCAGCTTGCGCAGCCGGTCCTGGGCTTCGCCCTGGGACGGGCTGTAGCTGGTGGCCTTCACGATCCGGTCATACTCCCGGACCGCGTCCGCCGGCCGGTTGGCCGACTCGAGCAGGGTCGCCAAGTGAAAGCGCGCCTGGTCGATCTTCGGATCGGTCGAAAAACGCCGGGCAAAATCCTCGTATTTGGCGACGGCCT
>JAKLEJ010000180.1 GCA_022711695.1 Verrucomicrobiota bacterium
ACCGAGCCCGAGCCGCTGCTGACGCGGCGGGTGTTTGCGCGAACCGCGTTCGGCGGGATCGGGCTGTGCTACGCGGCGGCGGTCGGCTACCCCATCTACCGCTACCTGAAGTCGCCCGTGCAGAAAGCCCAGGCGGCGGCGGCGGTCACCGAGGTGGTGCTCAAGGACGCGCAGAAGCTGCCCTCCGGCAGCGCCCTGATGTTCAAGTTCGGCTTCGAGCCCTGCCTGCTGATCCATCACGCCGACGGCAAATGGGTGGCGCTCAGCGCCCGGTGCACCCACCTGGGCTGCACCGTGCAATACGAGGCCGAGAAGAAACGGATCTTCTGCGCCTGCCATGGCGGCGTTTACAATCCCGAGAACGGGCAGAACGTGAGCGGCCCGCCGCCCAAGCCGCTCAAGAGCTTCGTGGTCAAGGAAGTCACCGAGGCGGGCGTCAAGGTCACCCGGTCCTAGGAGAGCCTCATGAGAACGATGCTGCATTCGGTGTATTCGTGGGTGGACGAGCGCCTGGGGCTCGAGGAGTTGCTCCATTTTGCGCAGAAGAAGGCCGTGCCCGAGCACCGGCATTCCTTCTGGTATTACTGGGGGGGGATCTCGCTTTTCTTCTTCCTGGTCCAGGCGGTCAGCGGGGTGCTGCTGCTGCTGTATTACCGCCCCGGCCCCGACGCCTACGAGTCGGTGCGCCAGATCACCTACGACATCCATTTCGGGTGGCTGATCCGCTCGACGCATTCCTGGGCGGCCAACCTGATGGTGGTGGCGGTGTTTGTGCACATGTTCTCGGTCTTCTTCATGAAGGCCTACCGCAGCCCGCGCGAGTTCGGCTGGTGGACCGGGCTGGGGCTCCTGATGGTGGTGATGGTCTTCGGCTTCAGCGGCTACCTGTTGCCCATGGACGAGCTGTCCTTCTTTGCCACCAAGGTGGGCCTGGAAATCCCGGCCTCGACCCCCATCATCGGCCCCCGGCTGGCGGCGCTGGTCCGGGGCGGGCTCGAGGTGAACGAATTCACGGTGCAGCGCTTCTTCGCCCTCCACGTGGTGGTGCTGCCGGCGCTGTTCATCCCGCTGCTCGGCTTCCACCTCTGGCTGGTGCAGAAGCACGGCAATGCCATGCCTCCGTCCGAGGAGGCCAAGCCCGTCGAGGCCCGCAGGAGCATTCCCTTCTTCCCCAATTTCCTGATGAAGGACCTGGCGATGTGGCTGATTTCGCTCAACGTGCTGGCGTTGCTGGCGGCGGTCTTCCCCTGGGACCTGGGCCAGCCGGCCGACCCGCTCAAGCCCGCCCCCACCGGCATCCACCCCGAGTGGTATTTCATGAGTCAGTTCCAGGTGCTGAAGGTGCTCGGCCAGTGGTTCCCCGGCGCCGCCGGCGAAATCCTCGGAATCCTCCTGTTTACGGGCGGACTCATCCTCTGGTTCCTGATCCCGCTCTACGATGTCCGCCAGAAAGGCTGGCGGCGCGCCACCTACGCGACCTACTTTGGCCTGCTGGTCCTGGCCGGCCTGGTCATTACCACCCTTTGGGGTTACGCCGCCCTGTGAACCCCGCCCCTCGCCTCACCTTTCCCACATACCCGCTATGAACTACCCGTTTTGGAACGTGCCTCACATCGGCAGCGGCTGGGTCATTGGCCTGATCGCCATCTTCCACGTGATGATCTCCCACTTCGCCGTCGGGGGCGGTCTCTACCTGCCGCTGGCCGAGCGCAAAGCGCTGCGCGAAGGGCGGCGCGATTGGATGGAGGTGCTGCGCGGGCACTCGAAGTTCTTCCTGATCCTCACCGGCGTGTTTGGCGCGGTCTCCGGGGTGGGCATTTGGTTTGCCATCGGGCTGGCGCATCCCGAAGCCACCAGCACGCTGATCCACAACTTCGTCTTCGGCTGGGCCATCGAGTGGGTCTTCTTCATGATCGAGCTGAGCACCGCGGCGGTCTATTATTACACCTGGGGGCGCGTCTCGAACGAGCTGCACATTAAGATCGGCTACGTCTATGCCGCGGCTTCGATTCTCACCCTGGTGATCATCAACGGCATCCTCACGTTCATGCTCACCCCCGGCGACAGTTGGCTCGAGGTGGCCGGCACCGGCCAGGAAGCCAGCCGCTTCTGGCAGGCCTTCTTCAATCCGACCTACTGGCCGAGCCTCTTCCTGCGCGCGGGCGTGTGCGTTTCCCTGGCGGGCATCTGGGCGCTGGTCACCTGCAGCCGGATCGACGGCGTCGCCCAGCCCCGCCTCAAGACCGACCTGGTCCGCTGGAGCGTCAAGTGGCTGGTCCCCTCGTTCGTGGCTCTGCCGTTCCTGCTGCTCTGGTACCTGTGGCAGGTGCCCGAGTCCCAGCGCGCGCTCCTGCAACTGGGCATGCAGACGATCGGCGCCGGCGCGTTCACCCAGGTCACGCGCGTGGCCCTTCTCATCATGCTGACCTCGGCCACCATCGTCGGGGTGGTCTACCTGTTTGCCTGGCGTTCCCCGGCCACGTTCCCCTTCTCGCACGCCCTGGCGGTGCTCCTGCTGGGCCTGGTGGCCACCGCTTCCGGCGAATACAGCCGCGAGATGCTGCGCAAACCCTACGTGGTCGGCCGGCACATGTTCTCGAACGGCGTGCGCAAGAGCGAGGTCGAGAAGTTCAACCGCGAGGGCTACCTGACGTCCTCCCCCTGGATCGCCACGAACTCGACCGCCCTGGAACGCGGCCAGGCGATGTTCCGCGGCCAGTGCGGCGCCTGCCACACGACCGACGCCTACCGCTCGATGAAGACCCTCCTGGCCGGGCGCGACCGCGAGGCCGTGGGCAACCTCCTCAAGATTCTGCACGACTACAAGCCGGACTCGCCTTATCGCGCCTTCATGCCGCCCCTGGTTGGCACGACCAACGAGATCCAGGCCCTGGGCGATTACCTGGCGGCGTTGGTCGCCCCGCCCGCCCGCGAGCAGGCCGCCCGGTGACGGACCCGGATCAGATCACCTCGCGATAGACGTCCGGGTGCGGCCGGGTGATGACCACCGCGTTCACCAGCACCCCGGCGTCGGCAATGACCCGCCGGCCCGCCGCCATGGCGGAGTTCACCGAGCCCACGTCGCCGGTCATCGTGCAAAAGGCCTTGCCTCCAAGGGCCATGGCCAGGCGCACTTCCATGAGTTGAACCGGCGCGGCCTTGGCCGAGGCGTCGGCTGCCAACAGAAGCGTGGCGACGTTGAACGATTCCAGGATCCCCAGCGCCCCGCCGTCCAGGGGCGGCGGCTGGGTGCGCCCCAGCGCGGTGATCACGTCCCCATGCACGTTGGGCAGGAAGAACTGGTCGATCAGGCAGCCGGCCGCGGCGTCCGCCCCCGCCGCCACGGCGCTCTGCACCGCCGCGGTTTCGCCCCCGATCAGGACCATGTATTTGCCCGAGCAAATCGAGCGCGACAGGATCAGGTGAACGTTGCCGGCCTTGAGCATGACATCCGCCACCTGGAACCCGGCGGCCACGCTGGAAAGTTCGATCAGTCCGATGGATTTCTGATTCATGATGCTCTGGAAAGGTGGATGCGGTCGTTGGTCACCGCGCTCACGGTGGCGTCAAAGGGGGCATGGATCGCCGCCCCGAGGGCGTTGGGAGGAACCTCGCCCAGGGGTTGGCCCGCGCGCACATGCTGGCCGGCCTTGACCAGCGGTTGGTTCGGAGCGCCGGCGCCTTGTTTGAGCGGGAGGGCCACCTGCTGGGGAGTCAAAGGCTCGGGGTGAAACGGCGCCGGCAGGTTGTAGCCCTCCACCTGCATCCGCTGCATCAAGGTCCGGATCGGCACGCGCCGCCCCTCGCGCATCGGGTGAACTTTCACGGTGGACGGCCCGGTCCACTTCTGCCCGGCCTGGCGCATTTCCGCCTTGGCGTCGTCGCAGGCTTCCTTGGGGAAGAGCTGCTCGGGGCAGGCAAAGAGCGTGCAGAGCCCGCAGGCGCAGCAGAGGGCCGCCCACTGGTTCCAATAGGAGGCGCCGGTGGCGGTGAACGCCAGGCTGCGCATTACCTGGTGCGGCTCGACGGCGTAACCCAACAAGAATCGGGGGCAGTACTCCGTGCAATAGCGGCATTGATCGCAGGCGGACTTGCCGATCCGCGCCTGCGTCCTGGAAGGCTGTAGCTTGCGCTGGATGACCGGATGGTCGCGCGGCAGGATCACCACGCCGGTGGATGTCTTGGTAATGGGGGTGTCCAGGTCTTCGGTGGTCTGCCCCATCATCAGCCCGCCCAGGCACAGCACCGGCTGCTCGGTCGTCAGGCCGCCGGCCGCCCCGAGGCACTCCCGGTAGCTGGTCCCAATGGGGACGGTGACGGTCACCGGCCGGGCCACCGCTCCGGCGATGGTCAAAATCTTGTGCGTGACCGGCCGCCCTTCGGCGGCGCGCGCCACGTTGACCAGCGTCTCGACGTTGTTGACCACCGTGCCCACGTTGATCGGAATGCCCGCCGGGGGAATGAGGCGTCCGGTGACGGAATAGACCAGGTCGTATTCGTCCCCGGCCGGATAATAGTCCCCCAGCAGGTGGACGCGCGCGCGCGATCCTTTGCAGGCGGCCTGGACGATTTCGACGGCGTGCTTGTTCTTCGCCTTGATGGCCACCACGCCATCCCGGGCGCCCACGGCCTCCATGCTCAGTTCCACCCCGCGCACCAGTTCGGCGGCGTATTCCTCCATCACCACCGCGTCCTTGTGCAGCAGCGGCTCGCACTCTGCCCCGTTGGCGATCACCGTGTCGGCCTTGGCCGCCAGCTTCACGTGGGTGGGGAACCCGCCGCCGCCGGCCCCGACCACACCCGCCAGTTTCACTTTCTCAACCAGGTTCATGAAATCGTGGCCATGTTACCGGCCGTTGCCCGAATTGCCACTCAAATCCTGGATCGGCGCGCCCGGCGCGGAGCCGGCTCAGGGCTGGGGACGCTGACAGGCGGGGGCTGAGGCTGCGCCGCAAGCCGGGGCGGTTGAAGGCGCCTGCTGGGGCGGCGTCTTCCCCTGCCAGGGCATGGATCGAGGCAGCACTTGAAGCAACACATTCGCCAGGGTGATCAGGCCGCCTCCCACCAGGAGATGGAAGGTGAGCGTCTCGTTGTCGTATCGGATGCCCGACCAGCGCGAGATCCACGCCGGCGCGAACAGGGCCAGCAGGCTCGTCAGGACCGGCTCCAGGCAGTAGATCAGCCCGGCCTCGGTGGCGCTGAGCTTGGGCTGCCAGTAGTTCATCAGCATGTAGCCGCCCAGCGTGCTCAGGAAGATCAGGACGGCCAGACATCCCAAGGCCGGCGCGGATTCGTAAGCCCGCAGCCAGTCGGCGGCCTGCGGCGCCGTGAACGCCGCCACCGGCGCGGCCAACCCCGCCATGCACAGGAACATCACCAGCGAGAAATGTTTGACGTTGTTGCCCGCATACGCCGGCCTTTCCAGCCAGAGGATCTGCCCGGTGAAGAGCACCGACGCGATCAGGGTCTCGACCTCGCCTCGCCCGAGGTGGAACTGGCGCCAGTCCACTCGAGCCAGCACCGCCACGCCCGCCAGCACCAGCGCGCAGCAAAGCATCACCGCCGGCTTCGGCGGGCGCCGCAGCCGCAGCGCCACCCACAGCGGAATCAGCAGGGCGTAGCACTGCGTCAGAAACGCCGAGGTGGAAGCCTCCGTGTAAGCCAGGCCGTCCATCTGGAACAGGATTCCGCCCGCCCCAAACAGGGCCAGCACCGCCCCCTGCTGGATCTCCAGCCGGGTCAACCTCCGGATCGTCCCCAGCGAGAGCAGCAGCAGGATCAGGCCGGCGACGCCGAACCGGTAGGCCACCCCCAACCCGGTGAAGAACCAGCTCCCCGCCCCGGGAACCAGCGTCGGCTGGATCAGCGACAGCGCGCGCATCGCGGGAAAACTCAGCGACCAGAACACCGTGCACAGCACCAGCATTTGGGCCGCCTTCAACCGTTCGCGCTCTCTCGCCTGCATCGGGCGCCAAAGGTGGCAGCAAGCCCCCATCCTGGCAATGGCTTTGGCAGGCTCAAGCCGTTCGGCCTTTGCGCGTTCGGCCCGGGATTCGCGGCCCCGGCAACGCCGCGCCCGGCTGAGGGGCCGCCATGGGCGGCAGAGCCTCGCAGGGGCCACGCTTTCTCTCAGGAGCGCAGCTCCATCCCGGGGAGGCGCCGGGGATTACTCGGACAGGGTCTGCCCTTTCCAGACGGCCTCCTTTTGCACCCGTTGCGTGGCCCCCCGGAACTGGAGCCGCGCATCCCCAAAGCCGTGGTAGATGCGCACCGATTTCGACTCCGCCAGCCCCCGGCCGTCCATGCTGCGCAGGGTGAAGAGCGGCGCCGCTTCGTAGCGCACGCCGTCCCAGTTGGCGGCATGGAACGCCACAAACAGGTCCGACTCGGCCAGGAACCCGCCGGGCGGCAACTCGATCGAGCCGCCCAGGCGCGAGGCTTGGCGGAAGGGGGCGCTCCCCATGTTCACCACCACTTCCAGGCCGCTCCGGCCATCGCCGAACACGCTCCGTTGCACCTTCCGGTCCGGGGTGAGAAAACGGTGATCGGCCAAAGGCGCGCGGGCGGTCAGCTCATGGAGCGGCGAGAGGATCTCGTGGGTGTTCTTGACGAACCGGTCCAGCGGATGCAATCCCTCCGCCCAGCCGTTGTCCGCCCGGCAAAACAGGGCTGCCGCAGCCGCGGGCTTGTCCGCATGGTCTCCCCGGGGCGGCTCCTTCCAGTAAAGATGCGAGGGCACACTGTGATAATTCAGCGGTCGTCCAATGACCAAGTGATGCAGGACGTACTCGGACGCCCGCATCGGATCATAACCGTATTTGCCATAGAGGGCGATGCAGTCGCGATAGACGATCTCGAACAGGGGAATGACCGAGGCGCCGAGCTGCCGCGCCAGGTCTTTGTTGTGGTAATAGGTCCCGCTCACCCCGGTGAGGCCCTCGAAGAAATCGCTGTGGGGGATGGCCCATTCCCGCCCGCACTCGCTGCCGAAGCTGCCGAACACGTCGCGGGCGTAGTCGCTCAGGGCCTGCTTCCACTTCATGTCGTCCCATTTCGTCAGCGGATGCGCCGGGTCCTGACACTCGGACAGGCCCGCCGCGTAGGTGGTGTCGCTGAAGTAGGACCGGGCCCCGGAGAGCTTC
>JAKLEJ010000181.1 GCA_022711695.1 Verrucomicrobiota bacterium
GCTGCCCACCGAAATCGTCAGGCTGTTGTCAACGTTGTAACTGACGCCGGCGGTTCCGCTGAATGTCGCAAAGCCCATGAGGTAATCGATCGACCGTATGCCGGCCGGAATCTCGAAACGGGCCTGGTAATTGGTGTAAACATCCAGGGAGGCAAGCGCGGGAGTGGAGAGATAGCCCTCGATGGATGTCCCCTGCGCGTCCCGGAAGACCAGCGTCACCATGGCCACTGGCGGCGGGTCCGCGGCGGCGCGGCGGCTGCGCTGCCAAAAGCTGAGATGGGCTGAGAGCCGGCCAGAGTCAACCTGAGCGCCGGCGATGCCGTAGTCTGCCAGGACGACCTTCTGCTGCAGCGAGCCGTTTGGATTCGGTCCGCCCTTGAATACGAACCGGCCCAAATGCGGGGGGACTGGATCGGCGCCTGGCGGGTTGGTGGAAACGACGGAAGGGAACAAGGGTCCCCCCACCGTCCAGCCGGTCAGATCGCCTGTCTCGCCGCCTGGATTCGCCAGCAGGTTGGTGGTGGGAATCTGCCCGTTGGCTCCGAACGCCGCAAGCATCGGAATCAGGAGTGCGGACGTCTTCATAGGCAAAAGAAGGGGGCCTGCACGCCGGCGTTCTTTCCGGCGAAGGACGGTTCTCCGGCGGTCTTGTTCGGAGGCTCAGCCTTTGCGCTCGGCCTTGCTCTTGCGAGCCAGGTCGGCCCGGTGCGCGCGCTCGTAAGTCTGGATGTCCTTGAACTTGCCGCTGGCGTCGCGAACCGCGTAGAGTTTCTTGCCTGTGCTGCTCCGATGCGTGGTGCGTTTTGCCTTGCCTGCCATAGCGTGTCCTTTCTCTTCCGGTTTCGTTTGTGTCGCCCAAGAAAACCTCACGCCAACGCCCGTCTTCGCAGCGCGCTCGACCGCCGACAGGATTGCCTCGTGTGCGCGAACGCGCGCACAGCATCCTGTCGGCCATCCTGGGGCGCCCTGCGCCCAAGGCCTCCGTCAAATCGGAATCCGCCCCCGGATCACACCTCGGGCAGTTTCCACGGGGCGCGGTAGGCTTTGGTTGCCCAATTGGCCAACTCGGCATCCCCCACAATCTGTTCGGCGGCCGGATCCCACTTGACCTTCTTGCCGGTGCGCACGGCGATATTGCCCAGGTGACAGACGATGGCCGAGTGATGGCCGACCGCCACATCGCAGACGGGCAGCCTGCGCGTCTTGATGCAGTCCAGCCAGTTGGCGTGGTGCGGGCTGCGCAGCTTGGCGTAGGCCTTCAGCTCGGGGTAAAGGCGCACATCGCTGTCCTTGAGGGCTTCCTCCTCGAGAGACTCCGGGTCGAAGGTGAGGGCGCCACGGTTCACGTAAATGACGCCCTTCTCGCCCTCGAAGGTGGCCCCCATCTTGTATTTGTTTCCGCCGCTGTTGCACTCCACCACCGTGCCATTGGCGTAGCGGTAGGTGATATGGAAGGTCTCCGGCGTTTCGTAAAGCTTGTCCTTGTTCCATTGGCAGGTGGCCTCGGCCTCGACCGGCCCGCTCTCGTCCATGCCCAGCGCCCATTGAGTAATGTCGAGGTGATGCGCCCCCCAGTTGGTCATCTGCCCGCCCGAGTAATCCCAGAAGAACCGGAACAGATAATGCACCCGGTTGACGTTGAAGGGACGGTAGGGCGCCGGCCCCAGCCACATGTCGTAGTTCAGTTCGGCCGGCGGTTCGCTATCCGGCACGGTGAGCGGCTTGGCGCGCTCCGCGTAGTTGACTCCCGGCAAGCCCACCAGCACCCGCTTGATCTTCCCCAGCCGGCCGTTGCGGATGTACTCGGCGGCCTTGAGGAACTTGGCGTCGGACCGCTGCTGGCTGCCGGTCTGGAAGACCCGCTTATACTTGCGCGCCAGCTTCACCAGCACCTGCCCCTCGTGAATGGTCAGCGTGAGAGGCTTCTCGCAATAGACATCCTTGCCCGCCACCAGCGCATCGGCCGAAGCCAGCGCGTGCCAGTGGTCCGGCGTGCTCACCAGCACGGCGTCAATGCCCTTGTTTTCGAGCATCTTCCGGTAGTCGGTGTAGGTCTCGACCTTGGCGCCGTTGGCTTTCTCCACGCGAGCCCGGGTCGTCTCCACGTGCTTCTTGTCCACATCGCACACGGCCACCACATTCTTCATCACCGCCCCGATGTTGCTGTTGCCCTGTCCTCCGCAGGCGATGGCCCCCACCCGCACCAGCTCGGAGGGGTTCTCGCCGGTGGCAGCGAATGTGCGGTTCAAGAACAAGTTCGGCAGCGCCAGGGTTGCGGTCACGCCCAGCGTCGCAGCGCCCGCCTCGCGCAGGAAGGCTCGTCGAGAAATCGTGTGCTTAATCATGGCGGGTTTATCGGCTTTTTGCGGCCGGGTGTCAATGATTCAGAGCCGCGAGAATTGGCTGGCCAGGACCCGCGCCGAGGGTGTTCCATGCGCCCCATGAAGCAATATCACAGAGGTTCCAGCGGCCGGGCCGGACAGACCCGCCGCGAGTTTCTCCGCCGGGCCGCCGCTGCCGCGGCCCTGGGGGCCTGTGCCGGGGCGGACAGCCTGAGCGCGGCGGCCCGCGCCGCCGAGGCGCCTCCGGCCGGCAAAGGGCTGGTCGGATGCAACATCTATGTCTGGACCCAATACGCCTCCCGCGAGAAGAAGAAGCTGGATGTGGCCGAGATCCTCTCCGCCCTGCGCGGCTGCGGCTACGACTACCTCGAGTCTTTCATGGACGCCGCCAATCCCGACAGCATCGTCCGCTACGCCGCCCAATGCCGGGAGCACGGGATGACCCCGGTCAGCCTCTACACCGGGGCGCGGCTGCATGACGAGCAGGCCGGCCAGACGGTCCAGCGGCTGCTCAAGGCCGCTCCCGCCTGCAAGGAGGGCGGCTTCCAGGCGATTAGCTGCAATCCCGATCCGATCGGGCGCGAGAAGAGCGACGCCGAACTCAAGAACCAGGCGGCGGCTCTCAAGGATCTGGGGCAGGGATTGAAGGAGTTCGGCCTGCGGCTGGGCGTGCATCACCATCTGCCGGAGATGAAGAGCAATGCGCGCGAATTCCATTACACCTTCCGCAACACCCCGGCCGACCTGGTGGGGTTCTGCTATGATGTCCATTGGGTGTGGAAAGGAGGCGTCCAGCCGGCGGACGCGCTTCGCGAGTACGGCGACCGCGTGGTCACCTGGCACATCCGGCAAAGCGAGAAGGGCGTCTGGAGCGAAGCGCTGGGCGAGGGCGATCTCGACTACGCCAAGGTCGCCGAATACGCGGCCCAGCATCGGCTGCCGCGCCGCTTCACCGTGGAGCTGGCCATCGAGGGCGGCACCCAGGTGACCCGCTCGGCGGTCGAGAATCACCGGATCAGCCGCGAATACATCCGCAAAGTGTTCGGCGCCTGAGCCTGGGGCGCATCTCTGGGGCCGCGGTTGTGCGAAAACAATGGCGTTGGGCAATGTGGGCGGCGCTGGCGGCGGCGGCTCTGGGCCTGATCCGCTGGTGGCAGTGGGTCCACCTCGAGTCCAGCCAGGACCAGGTCATCCTCGCTGCGGCCGCCCGCTACGGCGTCGAGCCCGCCCTGGTCAAGGCGGTGGTCTGGCGCGAAAGCAAGTTCGATCCGCTGGCGCGCGGCAGAAAAGGCGAGATCGGCCTCATGCAGATCATGAAAACCACCGCGGACGAGTGGGCGGCCGCCGAGAAGATTCCGGTCTTCTATCATGAGATGCTCTTCGATCCTGCGCTGAACACCCGCGCGGGCGCGTGGTACCTGGGGCGTTTGGCGCGCCGGTATCGGAACACCGACGACCCCCTGCCCTACACCCTGGCCGACTACAATGCCGGCCGGGGCAACGCGCTCCGATGGGCCGCCGGCCCCGCCGCCACCAACAGCCGCCTCTTCCTCGAGAACATCACCTTCCCGGGCACGAGCAACTACGTGCTCGCCGTCCTCCACCGTCGCCACAAGTATCTTGCCAGCTTTCCCCCGCGCTGAGCCGGCTGACTGCAGAATTACTTTGAAAAATCCATAAGCCGGACTGTAAGATTGGGATCGATGGCATCACTGCGCAACCAGCACGCTCAGGCGTTAAGCCTGCTGTTGCTCAGCGCGCTCGCGTTTGCCGGCTGCAAAGAGAAGGCGGACCGCGGCGTGGCGATTTGGGCGGCGATGCAGCGCCAAGCCGGGCTGGCCGGCCTGACCATCGAGTATCCGCTCGAGGGGGCGGTCTTCCCCCCGGAAATCCCGCCGCCGGTCTTTCGATGGACGGAGAAGCAGCCCGGGGCTGACCAATGGCTGGTGGCGGTGCAGTTTGGCGCGGAGACAAACCGGCTGTTCTTTCTGGCGACCGAGCGCTCCTGGACCCAGGCCCCCGGCGATTGGGAAACCATCAAACGGAGATCCGCGGAGAGACCGGCCAGGGTCACGGTCATCGGGGCCACCCGCGCTCAACCGGACAGCGTCGTCTCGGCCGGCTGTGTGGGCTTTGCCACCTCCCGGGATCGGGTCGGGGCGCCGCTTTTCTATCGAGAGGTGAATCTGCCCTTTATCGAGGCGGTCAAGGATCCCTCGGCGATTCGCTGGCGGTTTGGCCCGATCTCCTCGCCCCAACCGCCTCCGGTCGTGCTCGAACATCTGCCCGTGTGCGGCAACTGCCATTCGTTTCCCCGGGACGGGCGGGTGCTGGCCATGGATGTCGATTACGGCAACAACAAAGCGTCGTACATCATGACGGAGGTGGCGGAGAAGATGCGCCTGGCCACCAACGACCTCATCACCTGGGACTCCTTCCATCCCGGCGAGGGAGAGTCCACCCTCGGGCTGCTCTCCCAGATCTCGCCCGATGGGCGCTACGTGGTGAGCACCGTGAAGGACCAGTCGGTGTTTGTGGATCGGCCGGGGCTCGAATACTCGCAGCTCTTCTTTCCGGTCAAGGGCATTCTGGCGGTTTACGACCGGCAGTCGAAGACCTTTCTGTCCCTGCCCGGCGCGGACGACCCGCGCTACGTGCAGAGCAATCCGGTCTGGAGCCCGGACGGCCGGACCATCGTTTTCGCGCGGGCGCCCGCGCATGACCTGAAACTGCCGGGAAAGTTCAGGAGCGTCCTGCTTGCGGCGGAAGAGTGCCGGGAGTTTGTGATCGAGGGCCGAGCGTTTCGCTACGACCTGTGCCGGATTCCGTTCAATGGCGGCAAAGGCGGCGCGGCCGAACCGCTCCGGGGCGCCTCGGGCAACGGCCGCAGCAATTTCTTTCCGAAATTCTCCCCGGACGGGCGGTGGATCGTCTTTTGCCGCGCCAACAGCTACATGCTGCTGCAGCCCGACAGCGAAATGTGGATTGTTCCCGCCGCCGGGGGGACGGAGCGGAAGTTGCGGGGAAACACCGGACGCATGAACTCCTGGCACAGTTGGTCGCCCAACAGCCGCTGGCTGGCTTTTTCGTCGAAGGCCTGGCGCACACGGCCGAGGCTCTTCGCCTCGACCCCCGAAACAGCAGCGCCCACTTCGACATGGCCATGGCCCTGGGTTCGGAAGGAAACCTCGGGGCGAGTTCGCCCAAGCCACAGATCGAGGAGGTGCTGGGCCACCTCCGCGAGGCCCTCCGCCTGCACCCCGAAGGCGCGCCCCCTTATGTTCCCGAGGACATGCTTTTCTATCATGGGCGCGCCTCGATCTGGAACCGGCAGTTCAAGGAAGCCGCCTCGAGCCTGGCGGCCTCCGCCCGCCTGGATCCGAGCCGTGCGGAAACGCACTACCTCCTGGCGTTCGCCCAGGCCCAGCTCGGGCTGATCCAGGACCCCTTGCGGGAGATCGCCGCGGCCAGGAAGCTCGATCCGCGCATCGATCGGTCCGTGGCGTTGCACGACCGGCTCGGCATGAGCTACTCCCAAGCGGGAGCTTTTTCTGAAGCCCTCTTAGAGGCGACCCTGGCATTGAGATTGGCCGAAACCACGGGACAGGCGGCGCTGATCGCGCCCATTCGTGAGCGCATGGCCATGTATGCCCAGTTCAAGCCATGGCTCGCGCCGCCGGGCCAGTAGGGGGCCCGGCTTCTCGATCTGCCCGTCTCCGGGTCCGAGGCCGCCACTCCCTCCGTCGGTCCGCCTTCTGCAATTCGGACGGGACCCCTGGCCGAAGTCGCCCCGCCCAAGCCCTCTGTTAACGCGGCTTGTCGCCGCCGCTCTTGAGGTTCCTGGCGCGAGGGAAGGTGAAGGTCGGTTCGCCCAGGGCCAGGGCGCCTCCGAACTCCAGCATGCTCCGATGGCCGGTCGCTTCCACCGTCAGCGGCGGAACAAAGAGGTTTGCGGCCACGGTGGTCACCCCGTCCCGAATGCTCGTCCAGAGGTTCTTGCCCGCGCCTTTCTTGCTCACCGTTCCCAGGGTGACCTCCATCTTCGGCCGCCCGGGCAAGCGCCGGAACCGCAAGGTGTTGACGCGCGCCACCAGCTCGTTCACCTGCCGAAACTTGTCGTCGCGGTAACAGATATCGCATAAACCGATCATGACCGGGCTGGTCTTGCCGCGGGCATTAAAGCGCAGCCGCACTTCGTTCACGGTTTGCACGCCGTTGGTCACCACGGCTTCCACCTCCACCGTGCCCCGGCCCACACCCTCCACCGTGATCGAGACAAGCTGCCGGCGCAGTTCGCCTCCGCTCTTGAGCTTGCGCTCGTTGCGCCGAATGTGGTTCGTGAGATCGAACAGGCTCTGTTGCGAGCCGCTCCCGCTGAACTCGAATTCGCACCGCGTGTAAAGCGAGTTTGGCCCGGTCTTCCGGGTGGCCGAAATCACTCGCGCGCTCTGCGTGCTGCCCGGGCTTGTCGTCACCGACACCGGGTCGGGCGAGATCAACGGCACAAAGTACATGAACGCCGACACCGGATTGCCCCCCGTGTTCCCGGGCTCGTAATCCAGGCGCAGCGTGGGCCCGTTTGTGGCGGACGGTTGCGGAGGCGCCGGGAACGAGGTCGCGGCGTTCGTGGCCAACGGACTTGCCATCGCGGCGAACTGCATCAGCAAGCACAGCGCCCCGATACTGACCCAGGCCGCGAGCGCTTTGCCGGGTCTTCCAGGCGCTTCGCGGCCGGCGGCCGCCCGGCTTGTCGCCGCGCCTGGAGCCTGACATTCCCGCAGCCA
>JAKLEJ010000182.1 GCA_022711695.1 Verrucomicrobiota bacterium
GTAAGGAACAAGCAGCCAGCCGGCAGGGCGGCTGACCGGGCGGAATGCGGCGAGCGTCGCGGCAATCGCGACCCAAAGCAGGAGGATTTCGGCAAACGCAACCCCCGGCATGCGCAAGCCGAAGAAAAGCGGCGTCCACGCCGCATTCAGGACCAATTGCCCGAGAAACAGCAGCAGGGGCTTGCGTTGGCGGAGGAATCCCCCGCGGCGCCAGATCAGCCAGGCGGCCGCCGCCATCATGGCGTAGAGGGCCGTCCACACCGGGCCAAAGATCCAGCCGGGCGGGTTCCAGGATGGCTTTCGCAGCGACGCATACCACTCGCCCGGCATGAAGAGCGCGCCCAAGGACGCGGCGCCAAAGCACAGAACCGCCCAACCCACCAAAGCGAATGACGCCTTCAGCGCAGAAGGAGCCTGGGCCTGCCTGGCGCCAGCCTGCGCCAACGCCGCGCGGCCCAGTTCCCGAATCATGCCGCGAAAGACCAGTTCGTGCAGAGGGTAGAGCGCATACCAGTAAGCCAGCCCCCAGAGTCCGACGGGGTCGAAGGTCGCCGTCTGCCGGATCACAGCCCCATCCCCGGCGGGCCGCACTTCGAACTCGAGCCAGGCCCGGCCGGGCAGCTTCATTTCCGCCGCCAGCCGCAGGCGGCGAGACGGCTCGATCGATTCCACCCGCCAGCAGTCCACCACGTCGCCGGGCAGCAAATGCGTGTCGTCGCGCCGTCCGCGGCGCATGCCGACCCCGCCTGCGAGCAAATCCAGCCAGCCGCGCAGCTTCCAGAGCGCGTTGCCGAAATACCATCCGGTGGCGCCTCCGATCCGCTCGATGGGGGCGAAGGCGGCCTCCGGAGGCGCGGTGAGTGTGAGGGCGCGGGAGTCCACAAGGCGATTGCCGAAGCGGACGCCGCCCCAGTCGCGCCTGGGGTTGGCGCTGCTGAGCGAGTCGGACCACCGGTTTTGGGCAAACTCGCGGTCCTCGTTGCGCAAGGCCAGGGCAATGGCCTCCCGAACCCCCAGCGGGCGGATGGGGAGTGTCTCCAGCGCGGCGGTATCCCGCGCCACGGTTTCGTGGCGCATGCTCTCCACCAGGACGCGTCCGACCCGCGCATAGAGAGGCGTGACCAGCCCCAGCCACAGGCTGGACAGTCTGGGGGTGAGAACGGGCACGGGAATCGTCAGTCGTCTGAGACCGCGCTGGCGGGCGTATTCACGCATGATGTCGCCATAAGAAACACGGTCCGCCCCGCCGATTTCGAAGAGGCGATGCCCGCCTTCCGGAAGGGCCAGGGCCGCCACAAGATATTCCATCACGTCCGTGACGGCTATGGGCTGGGCGACGACCTCGACCCAGCGGGGCGTCACCATGGCGGGCAGGCGCTCGACCAGCGCGCGAATGAGCTCGAAGGAGAGGCTTCCCGAACCGAGGATGATGGAAGCGCGAAATTCCACCACGGGGACGCCGGACTCACGCAGGATTTCGCCCACTTCATGACGGCTGCGCAGGTGGGGGGAGAGCTCCTGCCGGTCGTCGCCCAATCCCCCAACGTAAACGATGCGCCGGACTCCCGCCGACCGGGCCGCAGCGCCAAAGAGCCGCGCAGCCCGCCGGTCCTTTTCCAGAAAATCGCTGCCCCCTTGCATGGAATGGACCAGGTAGTAGGCCGTATGTACGCCGACCATGGCCTGGCCGAGGGTGGAGGCATCCAGAACATCGCCGCCCACGACTTCGGTGGGCGGCGCAACCCGCGCCAGCAGGAAGTCGGGGTTGCGCGCCAGACATCGCACCCGCTTTCCGCGCGATTCCAGCTCTTTCAGCAATCGTCCGCCCAGGTAGCCGGTCGCGCCGGTCAGCAGGATGAGTCCGGTGTCTTTCATGGATGGGCTCCAGGCGGGTCAAGCAAGACCGACACATTGCCAGAAATCGAAGGACGAAGCGGCTTCACGATCACCGAGTCGCCCCGATGGCGCGTGCCCCGGCACTGTCCCGAAAGGACAGGATGATTAGACAGCTTTTGCTCCAAAGACACAGGAAGCATTGTCAGCGAAACGATGGGCTGTGGGGCGAAAGCCCCTATGGCTTTCGCCCCACGCACCCGCACCAGTCATGCCTTGGGCAGGATGACGGTGTCAATGACGTGAATGACGCCGTTCTCGGCCAGCACGTCGGTCTTGACCACTTTGGCGCCGTCCACCGTGACCCCGCTGTCAGTCACGACCAGCTTGACGCTCTGTCCTTGGACGGTTTTGGCTTCCATGGTCTTCACGTCCGCCGCCATGACCTTGCCCGGCACGACGTGATACTTGAGGATGGCCGTCAACTTGTCGCGATTCTCGGGCTTGAGCAGGTCTTCCACAGTGCCCGCCGGCAGCTTGGCAAACGCCGCGTCGGTCGGGGCAAACACTGTGAACGGCCCCTTGCCTTGAAGGGTCTCGACCAGGCCGGCCGCCTTCACCGCGGCCACCAGGGTCTTGAACTGCTCCGCCCCGGCGGCCACAGCGACGATGTCCTTGGCCGCCGCGCACGTGGCGGCCGAGGCGGCCTTGCTGGCGGCGCATTCGCCGGCGAAGAGGCTGGGGGTGAGGGTGACGGCAGCGGCGAGGGCTGCCACGGAGACGATGCGATTTGTTTTCATGTTCATGATGTCGATTTCGTTTTTTGTTTTGTTCTGGCGTTCAGCGGCCGCTCATCGGTCGTCGAACGTGTGTCAATGTTGTATATGTTTTGTGTAATGTCAAGGAGCCGAAACGATTTTTTTATCGGAGGCCATTCCTGCAATAAATGTGGCGCTTGGGTGCATTTTGCGCTTGCTTGAAGACGAAGGCTGTATAATATCTGTGGAAGCTATGTCCGATGCGGAATATCCGATACAATTGGCCGCCCGGCTGACGGGTCTGAGCCCCTACGTCCTCCGAATTTGGGAGCAGCGCTACCGTGCGGTCGAACCGCGCCGAACGGCCACGAACCGGCGGCTGTATGCGCAGCGGGACATCGAGCGGTTGGGCCTGCTGCGGGACGCGACCCAGGCGGGTCACAGCATCGGCCAGGTGGCGCATTTGCCGACGGAAAAACTGGGAAGGCTGCTGGCGGCATCGACGCGCAGGCAAGCTCCGGCCGGGCGGGAGGGTGCGGCGGGGAGCCCGGCGGCTGAAGCGCATTTTGAGGCGTGCGTGAACGCGGTCAAGTCGCTGGACGCGTCGGCGCTGGAGGGGGCCTTGAATCGGGCGGCGACGTCGCTGGGAGCCATGGGCACGCTGCGGCGCGTGGTGGCGCCGCTGGCGCAAACCCTGGGCGAGCTGTGGCGCGAGGGCGCGCTCACCGCGGCGCACGAGCACTTCGCCAGCGCGGCCCTTCGCGCCTTTCTGGGCAACTCCGGCCGGGCGTTCGGAGCGGCGGAAAGCGGGCCGACGCTGGTAGCCGCCACGCCGGCGGGGCAGGTTCATGAGTTGGGAGCCCTGCTGGCAGGAGCCGCCGCGGGACATCTGGGATGGCGGGTGATCCACCTGGGCGCCAGCCTGCCAGCGGCGGAGATTGCCGGGGCGGCGCGCCAAGCCCGGGCGCGGGCCGTGGCTCTGAGCCTGGTTTACCCCGAGGACGATCCGGACCTGCCGGGCGAACTGACGCGGTTGCGGGACCTGCTGCCGGCCGGGGTGGCGCTGCTCGTGGGGGGCCGCGCCCTGCCTGCCTACCGCCAGGGCCTGGAAAAGATCGGGGCGCTTCCCATCGAGGATCTGGCGCACTTGGGCGCAACCCTGGACAGCCTGAGAAAGCCGGCAGACAGGACCAAGCCATGAAACGCTTCTTTTCGCGAAATCTGGATCGGAAAGGCAGGATCGCACGGGCAGCGATGGGGCTGGGGCTCGTGGCGGGCGCCGCCTTCGCCTGGGGCCAGGCGCCCGCGCTGGGTGCGCTGCTGGCGGCGGCGGGCCTCTTCGGGCTCTTCGAGGCCATTCGCGGCTGGTGTCTCCTCCGTGCCTGCGGCGTCAAAACACGGCTGTAAACGCCCTCTTCCCCCGAATGAAGGAATTTGTTCTGGAAACCGAAACCTGGATTCCGCGCCCCCGAAGCGAGGTGTTTCCCTTCTTCGCCGAAGCGCGCAACCTGGAGGCCATCACGCCGCCCTGGTTGAAGTTTGAAGTTCTCACCCCCGCCCCCATCGTGATGCGGACGGGCGCTTGGATCGACTACCGCATCGTTGTTCACGGTTTTCCACTCCGCTGGCGCACGGAGATCGCCGAGTGGGATCCGCCCCGGCGGTTCGTGGACACGCAATTGCGCGGCCCCTACGCGCTGTGGCATCACACCCACACCTTCGAGGAGCGCGACGGCGGAACCCTCTGCGGCGATCGGGTGCGCTATCGGCCGCGGGGGGGCGCGCTCGTCAACTGGCTCTTCGTCCGGCGCGATGTCGAGCGCATTTTCCAGCATCGTCAGGAACGCCTGCGCGCCCTGCTGGGACCGACGCCAGCCCGAACGCCGCCCCCTTCCTGACTCGGGCGCGCTCCCAAAGGGGTCAGTCCCGGCTATTGGACATCGCTCCATTGACGATCGCCACGCCCTCGTGAGGAATTGCGGGTTTGGGCCGCACAGACTGCGACTTCCTTAGGCGGAGGCGATCTATTGCGTCGTGCGCCGGGGTGACCCACGCGAGACGATCTCCCGCGACGATCACGACCCCCGCCGCTGCGCGGAAACCCTGGCGACGCGATCCGAGACTTCGCTGCCGCCGGCATCCCCCCCGCGGTCCTCGCCAACCTCGGGGGGCCCATGCCTTCCTGTCCGGGCAAGCATTCGGGCAAAGGCGGCGCAGCGCCTGCGGATGGGAAGCGTGAAGACCGTGAAGTACGCGTCGCGAATGGCTAATAGCCGGGACTGACCCCTTGAATGGCTAATAACCGGGACTGACCCCTTGACACCCCAGAACCGAGACCTTCCGCCAGCGCTTGGCCGGCCCGGAACAGAACCTCCTCTTCACCCAAACCACCGCCCAGGCCCAGGCCGCCCTCTACCGCGACAGACCCGCCAGAAGAACCAAACCGCCCCATTACCCCGTCCCCGCAAGCCCCCGTAGCCACCCGCTAAACTGTTACTGGAAGACTGCCATCCGGGGGGATTGAGGATTGAAAGGCGGAGCGGGACCTGCGATGGTGCGCGCCGTGAAGACCAACCCTGGGCCCGCGCCGGCGCCGGAGGCCGCGCGTTTGCGCGACCTCAGCGGCGCGCAGTGGAAATCGGGTGTGGCGGCGTGGCTGGGCTGGCTCTTTGACGGGCTGGACATGCATCTTTACACGCTGGTGGCCGCCCCGTTTGTCGCCAGCCTGCTCGGGGCCGCCAGCACCACCGACCCCTTGGTGCGCGAAAAGAGCTCCTGGATCCAGGCCGCCTTCCTCCTGGGATGGGCCGTCGGAGGAGGCTTCTTCGGCCGGGTAGGCGATGTGCTGGGACGCAGCCGGGCCCTGAGCCTCACCATTCTCACTTATGCGGGATTCACCGGTTTGTCGTTCTTCGCGCAGACTTGGTGGCAGTTGCTGATTTTTCGGTTTCTGGCGGCGCTGGGCATCGGCGGGGAATGGGCCGTGGGCGCGTCCCTCCTGTCGGAAACGTGGCCGCGCCGGTGGCGTCCGTGGATTGCGGCCGTGCTGCAAACCGGGGTGAACCTTGGGGTGTTGCTGGCCTGCCTGGTGACATTCGTGCTGGCGGATTTTCCGAAACGCTACGTCTTCCTGGCGGGGGTGCTGCCGGCACTGCTGGTCTATTGGGTGCGTCGGCATGTGCCTGAACCGCAGGAATGGGCGCAGGCGCGCCGGCGCGAGCAGGCCCCCGGCCCCCTGGCGCTCTTTCAGCCGGGAGTACGCCGGGTGACCCTGCTCACCATCGCCGTCTGCGCCTGCTCGCTGACGGCCTGGTGGGCGTTCATGTTCTGGAACAACCAGCACTTGCTGCACCTGCCAGAGGTGGCCGCCTGGCCGGAAGCCCAGCGGCACCGCTTCGTCAGCGCGGCGTTCTTCCTCATCATCGGGGTCTCCGTGGCCGGTAACTTCTTCGCGGGCGGCCTGGCGCGACTGCTCGGCTACCGGTGGGGGTTGGTCGTCATGTTCGCCGGCTTCTTTGCCTCGATGTTCGGGGCGTTCTGCGTCGCGAGGGGCCACCGCGAACTGCTGGTCTGGGTGGCCGCGGTCGGGTTCTTCTCGGGCGTGTTCGGGCTCTTCACGATGTATCTGCCCCCGCTGTTTCCCACCCTGCTGCGGACGACCGGCGCCGGGTTCTGCTACAACATCGGGCGCGTGGCCGCCGCCGGCGGCACGGTGTTCTTCGGGCTCTCTTCCCAGGTCGGCGACTTCCGCAAGGCGCTGCTCTGGGCCAGCTTTCTGTTCCTCCCGGCCATCCTGGTGGCGCTGCTCATGCCCGAGCCCGACCGCCCCGCCAGAAGGCAGGACTGACCGGAGGCCACCTCCCGGGAAGCCCCCTTGGTTGCGTGGCGAACCTCATTGGGCTGAGGCAGCGGCAGCGCTGGCCGGACACGCGGGGGGTTGGCCGCGCAGGGGCTATGCGGATTGGGTTGAACCGACCCGCAGCCGGCAGGGCCCTCGCAGAAGGGCGTTGGGCGAGGGCGAGATCGCCCTTGTCCTCGCTGAAGCAGGACCCCGCCCACGAGGCTGTCGCGCGGCGGCGGGCTTTCGTTGACAATCCGCAGCGGGGGGAGTAGTAGGCGGCAAACGAACCAACACAGACTTTGCCATGAAAACCCCTCCCACACGACGTTCCTTTCTTCAAACCCTCGGCTTTGGCGCCGCCGCCCTGGGCTGGGCCGGCGCGGCGCGCTCGCAGGAGCGGCCCATCCAGGGCTTTGAGAAGGCGGCCGCCGACCCGAAAGCCTCGCAGGGTTGGAAAGCGATCTCCGACCGCCGGGTTCGTGTGGGCATCGCCGGCTACGGGGTCTGCCAGTTCGGGGCCGCCTTCAGCTTTCAGGACCATCCCAATGTGGAGGTGGTGGCCGTGACGGACCTTGTCCCCGAGCGCTGCGCCGGGCTCGCCAAAGCC